>JBKHCS010000041.1:0-24780 GCA_046541715.1 Spirochaetaceae bacterium | reverse complement strand
TCTACGATTGCATCAACGACCTCGTCGAAACGGTTCTCTTCCTTCGAGACTCCCGCAGCGTCGTACGCCTTGGCCACCGCCGCGGCAATCCGTGATGCTTCGAAGGGAACCTGCTTTCCATCGCGCTTATGTACGGTTAACTGAGCCATCGCTTCCTCCCGAATGCTTACCAAATAGCTTTATAAAAGACTCAACGCTTAGCTTATCGGATGACTCGGGAATCAATCAAGGGAATTTTTAAAAAAAACACTAGATATAGCGCTATTGTGAGGTTTCTGGTTCTATACAACGCTACATGTGTCAGTGTGACGCAGCCCCTGTTATGCTTTTGTGTACGCCCCGCCGGGGACTAACACAAAGGGGTTATAGTTACCCCCTCTGTGGCGGATCTACCCATTCTTCCGGAGTGATCCTCCAAGAGGGGCCTCCTCTGCGGTGGTCTATTGGCAAGGATCTTGCTGTATATCGGTAGATGAAGCAACGAACCTCCGGCACGGGAATTATCATGACCGCCGTCAAACGACTCGAGGAAACCGGGCGCTATACGACCTTCGTCGGGAATACCCTCCGGTACACCGTCAGGCGGCCCTTTCGCATCGGGCTGGTGTTCGAGCAGATGGAGCGGATCGGAGTCGATTCTGTCCCGATTATTGCTCTTTCCAGCCTCGCAATCGGAATGATCTTCAGCCTTCAGATGATCGACCTTCTGCAGCCCTTTCGGGCGGAGATTGCCACCGGCTCCGCCGTGGCGGTTACCCTGGCCCGGGAGCTCGCCCCGGTTATCACCACTCTGATGCTGATTGCGAAGAACGGTTCGGCTATGGCCGCGGAGCTTGGCACCATGCAGGTAACCGAACAGATAGACGCTCTCCAAACGATGACCGTCAACCCGGTGGATTACCTCGTGGTTCCCCGGGTCTGGGCGTCCGTCTTTATGTTTCCGGCGCTAACCCTCCTGGCGAACGTCGTCGGGGTTATCGGATCGTACGTGGTTGCGACGGGGGTCTACGAGCTCCAAGGCCCCGTCTACATCGACCGCATGTTCGCCGATCTCCGGCCGGTAGACATTGCCGCGGGGCTTATCAAGGCGGCGGTCATGGGGTTTATCGTCGCGACCATCTGTACCTACGACGGGCTGAAATCTTCCGGGGGAGCGAAGGGAGTCGGCGAAAGCTCGACCCGGGCGGTTGTTACGGCCTCGGTTTCCATCCTCGTGGCAGACTACATTCTGGCGAGCCTCCTTATGAAGGTGATGGGGTGAGGTGTCCGGAATGAATGCCCTCGTTCAAGTTCGAAATCTCCATAAGTCCTTCGGGAGCTTCGAGGTGCTCAAAGGAGTCGACCTCGACTTTGTCGAAGGAGAGGTCACCAGCGTTGTCGGGCAGAGCGGTACCGGTAAGAGCCTCCTCTTTAAGTGCATCCTCGGTCTTATCCCACCGGACGACGGCAGCATCACACTAGGCCGGAAGACCCTCGAGGGACTCGACCCGGATGAGATGCTCGATCTCCGAAAGGACTTTGGGTACGCCTTCCAGAACGACGCGCTCTTCGACTCTATGACGATCTGGCAGAACATCGCCTTTCCCCTTCGGGAGGTCCTCCGGATGAAGGATCTCCGGGAGATCGACCGGAGGGTCCAGGAGATGCTCGAATGGATCGAGCTCCCCGGGGTGGACTCCCAGCTTCCGGCGCAGCTCTCCGGGGGGCAAAGGAAGCGTATCGGGATAGCGCGAGCCCTGGCTATCAAACCGAAGATACTGCTCTTCGACGAGCCAACCTCCGGGCTTGACCCGATTCTCGCCTGGACGATCAACAATGTAGTCCGTCGGGTCAATAAGGAGCTTGGCCTTACCTGTATCCTGATAACCCACGACATTCCGGCGGCCTTCCGGATTTCCGACAAGATCGCCTTTCTCCACGAGGGACACGTGGTCGCCGTCGGGAGCGCCCCGGAGGTCTCCTCGTCAAATCACGAGATCGTCCGGGAGTTTATCGATAACTCACTTTTCGAAGGGGGGCCGGAATGAGCCGCCTAGCAAAGATTGGTCTCTTTGTAATCGTTATTGCCGCGGTCGGGAGTTACTACATCGTTCGGTCCTGGGACGGATTCTCAAGCAGGAATACCTACCGTGTCGAAGTGATGATGGACGACGCTTCCGGGCTGACCGTCGACGCCGAGATCTTCATGGCGGGGGTGCCGGTCGGCACCATAGAAGCCATCCAGCTCCGGGAGGGGCGGGCCCGGGTCGTCTTGGCCGTCTCGGAGGAGGTCGAGCTCTACGAGGACGCTACCGTCGTCAAGGAAGCCTCTTCGCTCCTGGGAACCTCGATCGTCGAGCTCGATCCGGGGGGTGTAGGAGGGGCCCAACTCGGGGGAGGTGACCGTATCCGGAACGTCTCGGTGCAGGGAGAGTTCGGCCGGACCTTGGAGACCGCCGAGAGTGCCGGGGACGAGATTACCGCCCTGGTGCAGGAGCTTCGGCGGCAGCACATCGAGATTCTCGAGAGGTCGCTTCTGGCCGTCGAGCGCATTGCGAACCGGATAGACCGGCGCTCCGCCCAGGACCTCGAAGAGGTCTCCCTGATTATCGCCGAAGTCTCAGCGACCGTCGAACGGATCTCTCTCTTGGTGGACCGGCGAGACGAGGACATCGACCGGTCGATCGTGTCGATGCAACGGTCGATTCGGAACGTCGAGGAGGTAACCGGGCAGGTCCGGAGCGGCGAGGGCAACGTCGGCCGCGCCCTTTACGACGACGAGCTCTACGACCGGGTCGTCGGCGCCGCCGAGGAGACCGAGGCGCTGGTTAAACAGATCCGGGGTCTCGGGGTCCAGGTCGGTTTCGAATCGGCGTACTTGACCGAGCGGCAGGCGGCCCAGAGCCAGTTTTCCCTGCGCCTCCTCCCGAACAGCGAAAATGGCTACTACGAGATCGGTGTCGTGGACACGCCGGAGGGTCTCACCGAGGAGGAGACGGTCGTGGAGCAGGTTACCGGCGGCGGGTCGACCACGACCACCACGACCGAGCGGCGGGTGACCAGCGACGAGATACGGTTTAACGCCCTGATCGCCCGGCACTTCGGCCCGGTGACCCTCCGGGGCGGGCTGATCGAGAGCACCGGTGGCGTCGGCCTGGACCTCCGGCTGGTCGAGCAGTTCGCTCTCTCCGGCGAGGTGTTCGACTTCGGGGGCGATGGGCCGAACCTCCGGGCCGGAGGTACCGTCTTTCCGCTCTACCAACCCGAGAGGAACCGCCCTTGGTACTGGCTCTATCTCTCCGGGGGGGTCGCGGACATCCTGGACACAGAGGGGATCACTCCCTATTTCGGCGGGGGGCTGCGGTTTACCGACGAAGATATCCGGGGGCTCGTGGGGCTGATTCCGATGGGGAATTAGGGTGAAGCTCTGCTTTACTCCGGCTCCACAGATGGGTATTCTTCTCTCATGATCATACCCTTAGACCTCCTCGTGAACGACGAGCGCAATCACTACGAGCTTACCAACGCGTCGGTCCGGAGAGCGTACCAGATTACCATGACCGGGGACGAAGAGCTCGAAGAGAACAATGGCAAGGTAGTCTCCACGGCCATTCGCCAGATCCTCACGAAGAAAGTGCAGTACCAGCTGGAAGAGTAGTGCTTCCACCCTTCGCCTGCGTCTTCGGACCCACGGCGGTCGGCAAAACCGGATTGCTCGTCGAGCTTCTCGAAGGGCGCGGTGAGATCGTCGTTGCGGATTCCATGCAGGTCTACCGGGGGCTCTCCATCGGTACCGCCAAACCGGATGCCGGGGAGAGAGCCCGGGTTGCTCATCACTTACTAGACATTCGAAACCCCGACGAGCAGTTCCACGCCGGTCACTTCGTCGAAGCCGCTCAGTCTGCCGTGACCGACATAGCGGGCCGTCGAGGGTGGCCGGTGGTGTCCGGCGGCACCGCCTTCTACCTTCGGTCCCTCCTGATGGGGCTCCCCGGTACCCCGCCTTCCGAACCTGAGCGCCTCGCCGCGCTTCGGGAGCAGCTTGCGAAGGACGGCCTAGAGACGCTCCGCCGGCGGCTTGCCGAGGTGGATCCGGAATCCGCCCGGCGGATTTCACCGGAAGACGAGTACCGTACCTTGCGAGCCCTCGAGGTGTACGAGGTATCCGGGCGACCATTGTCGAGCTTTCCCGCGCCGAAGGAGCTTCGAAAGGAGCTTAGCGTTGCTCTTGTCGGTCTCCACCGTCCCCGGGAGGAGCTCTACCGCCGTATCGAGAAGCGTGTTGATCAGATGCTGGGTGCGGGGCTGCCGGCGGAGGTCGAAGGCCTCTTAGCGGCGGGTTACCGGCCGACGGATCCCGGCCTCCGGGGGATCGGCTACCGCGAGTTCTGCGAAGCCTACCTCGAGGAGCCCTCCCGGGGGACCGCCTTTTCGACGTATTCCGGTGCGCTTCTTGGGGATATCGCCGAAGCGATCAAGACCAATACCCGCCATTACGCGAAACGGCAGGTGACTTTTTTACGGAGTATACCGACGGTCAGGTGGGTCGGCGCCGACGACGAGGCGGGTATCTTCGAGGTCCTGGAGAGCTTTTTCGCATCACGGCATCCTTGACAGGGAAAGCCGGAATGACTATGTTAACGCTTCAGCGCACGGTATTATTCCGCGACACAGAACTGATATATGAGGATATGCTAGATGCCTTGTGGGCGTAAGCGAAAGCGCAAAAAGATAGCGACGCATAAGCGCAAGAAGAAGCTTCGAAAGAACCGACACAAGAAGAAGTAGCGACTCCCGTCGGAGCGTTACGCGCGTGTCATCTCTTAGCTCGAACAACCATACCTACGGAAGAAAGCCTCTCGACGTAACCCTCCCTCGCGGGAGGGTTTTGTCGTCCTCCCGGACTCTGATCATGGGGATCGTCAACGTTACGCCGGACTCCTTTTTTCCCGGGAGCCGGGCTTTCGATCCGGATCGGGCCCTAGAGCAGGGGCTTCGTATGATCGACGAGGGTGCCGACATCCTCGATATCGGGGGCGAATCGACCCGGCCGGGGAGCGATCCGGTAAACGCCGCGGCGGAGATGAAGCGCGTCGTGCCGGTTATTTCCGGGCTCCGCCGGTCGACGGACTTGCCGATTTCGATCGACACGCAGAAGGCCGTCGTCGCCGAAGCGGCGATTGAGGCCGGGGCGGACATCGTAAACGACGTTTCGGCCCTTCGCCACGACCCGGAGATGGGGTCCCTGGTTGCCCGAAGGCGGGTGCCGGTAGTCCTGATGCACATGCGCGGGACGCCGAAGACCATGCAGCTCTCTCCCGGCTACGAAGACGTGGTGGAAGAGGTCCTTTCGGAGCTATCGGCCTACGCCGAGGCGGCGAAGCGAGCGGGAATCCGACCGGACCGGATAATCCTTGACCCGGGAATTGGCTTCGGAAAGCGTCAAGAAGACAACATTGCGTTAATCCGCGCGCTTCCGCGGCTCGTGGCCCTCGGCTATCCTCTGCTTGTCGGAGTCTCCCGGAAATCCTTTATCGGGCGCATGTTAGGCCGGCAAGGCGATCCGCGGCCGGTAGAGGAGCGATTAGCGGGAACCCTCGCCGTGCACCTATTTGCATCGCTCTTAGGTGCCGATATTCTGAGAGTACATGACGTCCGAGAAACCCGGGACGCGCTACGGGTGTTCTCGACGCTCTTGGATGAGGATACCGAGTGACTTGGCTAGAGGAAATCTGGATATTTCGGACGATCATTCTTCCCACCCTCGACGTCCTCATCTTGAGCTTTGTCATTTACAAGGGCTATCAGATTCTGGTGCAGACCCGGGCCGTCCAGCTGGCAAAGGGCGCCCTCTTTATCGGGTTGGCCTACGCGGTGGCCTTCCTTCTGAATCTCGAGACACTACTGTGGCTCATGAACCTCCTCGCGCCGAGCCTCGTCATAGCGATCGCCATCATCTTTCAACCGGAGCTCCGAAAAATCTTCACGCGGATCGGCCAGGGGCGGCTTCTCTCCTTTGCCGGGAGCTCGCAGGGGGTCGAGCTTGATGCGGTCGTAAGCGCCGCCGAGGTCCTTTCCTACCGTCGTAGGGGGGCGCTTTTGGTCTTCGTCCGGGGCGTCGGTCTCAAGAACATTGTCGAGACTGGGACCCGGATGGATGCCGCGCTCTCGTCTCCGCTGTTGCTTACCATTTTCGCTCACGATACGGCCCTCCACGACGGGGCAGTGGTCATAGACGACGGCAAGATTGTCGCCGCCGGCTGTTTCCTTCCGCTCTCGGAGCAGCTGGATGTCCGGCGCAGCTTCGGAACCCGGCACCGGGCGGCCTTGGGGCTCGTCGAAGAGACCGACGCGGTTGTCCTCGTCGTGTCGGAAGAGACCGGCGCCCTGTCCCTGGCTCACGATGCGAACCTCTACTACGACTTGACGGTGGACGAGATTCGCTACCGGCTGCTGCAGCTGCTCCAGTCCCGGGAACCGACGGAACTGGAAGAGGAGGTCGCCGTCCTTGAAGAGTAGGCCCTTTCTGCGGCGCCTGGTTAGCAACTGGCCGGCCAAGGTTCTTTCGGTGGTCGCCGCCCTCCTGTTGGTCGTCTTTAACAACATCTCCCGCTTGGAGGAGCGCTACATCAGCGTCCCCTTGGAGCTCCGACTCCCGAACGACTTGGTCGCCGCGTCCTCCTATCCGAGCAGGGTTCGCGTGACCCTCCGGGGGGAATCGGAGGGAGTCCAGCGGATTCTCGACGAAGACGTCGACGCCCATCTTGATCTTCGAAACGTCGAGACCGAAGGGGTGGTTACCGCTTCGGTTCGCGTTAACCGAATCGGGACCGCCCTCGGGGTCGACCCACTGGAGGTCTACGTCGAGCCCGCAGAGGTCACCCTGGCGGTCGAGCAGAAGGCCCAGAAAAGCCTGGAGGTCGAGCCGACCCTCTCGGGGTTCGTTCCGGTGGGATACCAGCTGACGGGCTACCAGATCTCCCCGTCTTCGGTAGAGGTCGAGGGTCCTGAGAGCGAGGCGGCGCCCCTAGAGGTGGTTCGAACCGAAGAGATCGAGCTTGGGGGTCGCCGGAACGACTTCTCGGTAAGGGTGCGCCTAGTGCGTCCCTCTCCGGGCATCACCTTTCTAGGGGGCGACGTCGTCGAGTTCCGGGGAATCGTCGAGGAGGCGGTCATCCTCAACACATTCGAGCCCGTGGAAACCGTCGTGATAAACCTTGCCCCGGGACTGACCATTTCTTCGGCACTCCCGACCGGATCCATCCGGGTGCAGGGCAACCAACTCGACCTCGACAACGTTACCGTCGACCAGGTCCAGATTGTTGCCGACGCCTCTCGCGTTACGACCCCGGGGCGCTACGCCCTCCGGACACGCCCGGAGGTTCCCTCGGGGCTCGCGGTCTTGCGATACGAACCGCAGACGGTTGACGTGCAGGTGGTCCGCAGCGGAGAGTAGACGGGTGATAAGCGGCATCGGCATCGACGTGGTTCAGGTGAGTCGCATGCGCCATTGGGTTGACGACCCGGGACTCCTCGAGCGCTTCTTTCATCCCTTAGAAATCAGGACCGCCATGGAGCGAGGAGAGGCGGCGGTTCTCTCTCTCGCCGCCCGCTTCGCCGCCAAAGAGGCCTTCGGTAAGGCCCTCGGGACCGGCCTCCGGGGTATCTCTCTCAAGGAAATCCGGATCTCCAACAATCATCTGGGAAAGCCCGACGTGGCCCTTTCCGGAACGGCCCTCGAGGCTTTTGAGCGCTCCGGCGGGCGGCGGATTCTCTGCTCCCTGACTCACGAGGTCGACAACGCCATCGCCTTGGTCGTGATAGAGGGGAACCCGGATGAGTGACCTGACCTTCTTCTCCAAGAAGCCGATACTCTGTCCGGTTTGCGAAACGAGCTTCTTCCGGGAGGAGATGCGGACCGGCCGGGGCAGGCTTATCGCCGGTTCGGTAACCCAGGAGCTCCGGCGGACCTACGAGGCGTCGCAGAAGTATGGGGAGGTGTTTCCCCTTATCTACACCATTATGGTCTGCCCGAACTGCTACTACGCGGCTTTCCCGGTGGATTTTCTCAACGTTCCGGAAGACGTCGCCCAACGTCTCAAAAAGGGGATGACCGATCGTTTCGAAACCATCCGGCTGGTCTTTAACCGTATCGAGTTTGCCGAGCCACGGACCTTGCGGGAGGGAATCGCCTCGTACTACTTCGCGATCCACTGTTACGACTCTTTCCCAAAGGACTTCTCCCCAACCCTCAAGCAGGGAATCGCCGGCCTCCGGGCGGCGTGGCTCTCGGACGATCTGCATCGCCTCGAGCCCGGGGAAAACTTCGACGTCCTCGCGAACCTCTTCTATCGTAAGGCCCGCTTCTTCTACGCTTACGCGATCGAGAAGGAACAAACCGGCGCCGAGACTATTCCGAACGACTTTCACCTCGGTCCGGACATCGACAAGAACTACGGCTACGACGGGGTTCTCTATCTTTCGGGGCTCCTCGAATACCGCTACGGACCCCGGGGAGATGCCGAACGGCGGCGAGTCGCCCTCGAGCGGGCAAAACGCACCGTCGCAAAGATTTTTGGTATGGGCCGCGCCAGCAAGAACAAGCCTGCGGTTATTCTCGATAACGCCCGGGACGTGTACGAACAGATAGCCAAGGAGCTCGGCCTCGAAAACCGGGACCCTGAGGCTGCCTCGAATGAGTGACCGGTCGATCCTCCTGACGCTTGCCTACGACGGCACCGACTACGTCGGGTGGCAGGCCCAACCGAACGGCCGGAGCGTCCAGGAGGTCCTCGAAGACGCCCTTAAGCAAATCCACAAGGTTCGGACCAAGACCGTGGCCGCCGGGAGAACCGACTCCGGGGTTCACGCCCGGGGCCAACGGGTCAGCTTTTCTGCGGTCGGCGCCACGGTGCCCCCGGAGAAGTATCGTGAGGCTCTCAACAGCCTCTTGCCTGCGGATATTCGGGTGGTTCGGAGCCGGCAGGTCCGCCCGGGTTTCGACGCCCGGCGGGACGCCCGGCTTCGGAGCTACCGTTACTACCTGCTCCCGGTTCCGGTGGTCCCTCCGGAGCACACGCGCTATTGCCTTCGGGTCCGGGAGGACCTAAACGTTTCCAACCTGAACCGGCTGGCCGCTCAGTTGGTCGGCGAGCGGGATTTTACCACCTTTGCCGCCGCCAATGACGAGGTAGACCACGCCGTCCGCCGGGTCTTTGCCGCCGGCTTCGTCCCTGAGGGACCTTTCCTGACCTTTCGGATATCCGCAAACGCCTTTCTCTGGAAGATGGTCCGCTCCATTGTCGGAACGCTTCTCGAATGCCAAGATGAGAGCGCCGGCGCCTTCGCCGAGCGCATCGCTTCCTGCGACCGTAACGCCGCGGGGACGACGGCACCACCCCGGGGGCTCTTCTTCCAGGAGGTACGCTACGATGCAGTCGAAGCAATCGACTGATTTTCAGGAATTTCTCGAACTCTTCGAGGACTACCTCGTCCGGGGATATCGTCGGCCCAGGGACCGGGCCCCGGAGTCTCCCGCTGCCGGTTCCGGCTCTCGGCCGGTCGACGCGGAGTCCCCGTCCCCCGCCGACAGCCTCGAGGCAATCCGGGAGCAAGTCCTCGTCTGCACCAAGTGTCCCTTGGCCGAGACCCGGACCCACGCCGTCCCCGGAGAGGGAGTCCCGGACCATCCCTTGGTAATGATAATTGGGGAAGGTCCCGGGGCCGACGAAGATGCCCAGGGGCGTCCCTTCGTCGGGAAGGCGGGGCAGTACCTCGACAAGTGGCTCGCTGCCGTCGACCTTTCCCGGGACACGAACGTCTTTATCACGAACATCGTAAAGTGCCGCCCGCCGAACAACCGGGACCCGAAGCCCGACGAGATCTTCGCCTGCCGTCCCTACCTCCGGCGGCAGATCGCGCTTATCAGACCCAAGGCGATCCTTACCTTGGGGCGCTTCGCCTCGGCGGAGATCTGCAACCGCCAGGAGGGGATCGGGAGAATCCGGGGCCGGGTCTACTCCTTCGAGGGAGTTCCCGTGGTTCCGACGTACCATCCCAGCGGGGTGTTAAGGAATCCCGAGTGGCGCCGTCCGGTCTGGGACGATCTCCGGAAGCTCCGGGAGCTTCTCTAGTAGCGTACCGTGTCGAGACTCGTTAACCTTGCCGTACCCATTCCGAACACCGAGACGTTTACCTATCGGCTCCCGGAGGGCATCGAGGCCCCGGTGGGCGTCCGGGCCGTCGCCCCTTTCGGCCGTCGGGAGCTGACCGGGTTTGTCGTCGGACACCCGGAATCCGGGCCCCCGGGAGTCTCGATCAAGGAGATCCGCCGGATCGTCGATTCGGAGCCCCTTTTCGACGACGGGTTTCTCGCCTTGGCGAAGTGGGTCAGCGGGTTCTACTTCTGCTCCCTCGGGGAGAGCCTCCAGGCGATGATTCCCTCGGGCCGCCGGGAGGTCGAGCTCTCTGGGGTTGGCGACGACCCCGGGGTGTCGCCGGTTCCCTTGACCCTTTCCGACGAGCAGGAGGCTGCGATCAGCCAGGTCCTCCGAAAGCCGGAGGCGATGCACTACATCTACGGGCCCACCGGGAGCGGCAAGACCGAAGTTTACCTGAGGATCGCCGCGGAGCTTCTTGGCGACGGCAAGGCCGTTATCTACCTGGTGCCCGAAATCGCCCTGACCCACCAGGTGGAAAAGACGATCCGCCGGCGCTTCGGCGACACGGTCGCCGTCCTGCATTCCCGGCTCACCGCCTCCCAGCGGCTTACCGAATGGAACCGGATTCGCCGGGAGGAGGCGCGATTCGTCGTCGGGGCCCGGAGCGCGGTCTTTGCGCCGGTTCCCCGCCTTGGTGCCATCGTGATCGACGAGGAGCACGAGGGCTCTTATAAGAGCGGAAACGTACCCCGGTACCACGCCCGGCAGGTAGCCACGAAGCGCTGCCGGGACGCCGGGGCGCCGTTGATTCTCGGAAGCGCGACCCCGTCGATGGAGGCCTGGCATCAGATAGAGCAGGGGAACATCGTGCCCGGAGTGCTGACCAAGCGGCTTGCCGGGGGGCACATGCCGAGTATCGAAGTCGCGAGCCTCCGGGGCGCCCCGGGGGTGTTGACCGGGCAGTTGGTAACCGCGATACGAAAGACCGCAGAGGAAGGGTATCAGAGCATTCTGTTTCTGAACCGCCGGGGGCACTCTTACTTCTACCACTGCCGTAGCTGCGGCTACGTCCTCTCCTGTCCGCGCTGCTCGGTAACCCTTACCTACCACCGGAGCGCCGGTTCCGCGGTCTGCCACTACTGCGGCCACCGGGAGCCCCTGCCGGAGGCGTGCCCGAGCTGTGGCAGTCTGGATGTGGGCTCCGGGGGCCTCGGAACGGAGGGGGTGGAGGAGGAGGTGATGCGCACCTTCCCTCATCTTCGCGTGGCTCGCCTGGACACCGACGCGGTGCGAAAGCGCGGGGCCCTCTCCGAGACGCTTAGAGCCTTCGAGGCCCGGGAGATCGATATTCTCCTCGGCACCCAGATGGTGGCCAAGGGACTAAACTTCCCCGGAGTCAAGCTTGTCGGCATTATCAGCGGAGACACGGGCCTGATGCTCCCGGACTTCCGTGCCGCCGAACGAACGTTCAGCTTGATAACCCAGGTTGCCGGGAGGGCCGGTCGCTTTATCCCCGACGGAAGGGTCATCATCCAGACCCTCCATCCGAACGCCCCCGCCATCCGCCGAGCGGTTGCCCGGGAGGACCGCGCCTTCTACGAGGAGGAGACCGAGGTGCGCCGGGAGCTCCTCTTTCCCCCCCATGCCCGGGTCTTTCGCTTCGTCTTGCGGGGCCGCAGCAAGGCCACGGTGACCGAAGGGGCTCACGCGCTCTCTCGGGCCCTGGACCCGGTGCCCCGGGACGACACCCTCGGCCCCGCCGACTGCCCCCTCGCCAAGATCGCCGGAAACCACCGGATGCACCTGATGCTCCTGACCCGGCACTTTGGGCGCACCCACGGGGCCCTGGCGCCGGTCTTGCGGGGCTTCAAGACCCCGGCGGGGGTGTACCTAGAGATCGACGTGGACCCGGTTTCTATGCTCTGAGGGGCATTGGAGTGGCCATGTAGCAGTCATGGAACCTCTGCTTGCGGCTTAACGGCCCCGGCAGAAACGCCTATTGCGTGATTGACGCCAGGTATCTAGGCGATTATCATGATAATCGCTATGAATAATGGCGATTCGCAATACATTCGTCGCGATCTCGACCTCGCGTCGCTTCTCGAAACGCGAACGGTCATGCTCTTCGGACCCCGCCAGACGGGTAAGAGCTCCTACATTCGATCTCAGCTCGCAGGTATCCCGGCTGTTGCGTATAGTCTCCTCGATCAGCGCCTGCTGCTGTCGGTCCTCGCAGATCCTTCGCTAATTCGCCAGGAAATCGAGGCGAGGCGAATCCGGGATGCAGTGGTCGTGATAGACGAGATTCAGAAATGCCCGGCGTTGATGGACGAGGTGCATCTGATGATCGAGGAGCGACGGATCCGTTTTCTGCTGACCGGCTCGAGCGCACGTTCTTTTCGTCGGGCTGGGGTGTCGCTTCTTGGTGGCCGGGGAAGCAATCGCCGCATGCATGTCTTTACCTATAACGAGCTGAAGCCTTACGGGTTCGACCTGAGTCGCGCGCTGAACACCGGCTTGCTTCCGCCGCACTATCTTGCCGCCTCCGCTGATGAAGGGTTGGCTGCCTACGTTGATCGCTATCTCACTGAGGAGGTGGCCGCAGAAGGGCTAACGCGAAATCTCCCCGGTTTCGCTCGATTCTTGGAAACTGCGGCAGTTGCGAACGCCCAGCTCATCAACTACAGCAATATCGGCCGAGACGCTCAGGTCGCTCGGCAAACGGTGGTGCAGTGGTTTACCGTGCTCTTCGACACGCTGCTTGCATTCCAACTGCCGGCGTATGTCGGTTCCCACAAGCGCAAGGCTATCGAAACAGCCAAGTTCTACTTCTTTGATACCGGTGTGGTGCGCACATTGCGCAGGCTTCCCATGGTCCACGAATCGTCGGGCGACTTCGGCGAGTTTTTCGAACACTTCATATTCCTTGAGCTTAGGGCTTGGGTCGATTACGTCTCGCCGCGATCAAAGCTCTCGTACTGGCGTTCCCGGTCCGGTTTCGAGGTCGATTTTCTCCTTGACGAAGCCATTGCGATCGAGGTGAAGGCGACCCGCCACGTACACGATAAGCACCTCCGAGGGCTCAAGGCTCTTCAAGAGGAAGGCACAATCCGCCGGGCGATTGTCGTCTGCCGCGAGGACCGGCCTCGACGCAACGGAGGAATCGACATCCTACCCTGGGAGCTGTTTCTGGATGAGCTGTGGGGACCCGGGCTTTAGCTTGGGCGAGCGGAACACCAATGCAGCGCTCCAGGCAGGCTCCGTCCCTTCATGGGGTTCTTCGCGATAATCGAGTGTGATACTATCGAAACACGGTTGCACAAAGTGGCAGATCTTCTAGGGGGAGCATCTACATGCAAATAGTCGACATACGCGAGGCGGTCGTTCCGATCTCGTCGGACATACGAAACGCATTCATCGATTTCAGTAAGATGACCGCAAGCGTCGTCGCGGTGATAACCGACGTGGTACGCGACGGAAAACCGGTGGTCGGTTACGGTTTCAACTCGAACGGGCGGTACGCCGCAGGGGGCTTGCTTCGCGAACGGTTTCTTCCCCGCCTGCGGGACGCTGCTCCGCCGGAAACGCTGGACGACACCGGCGACAACCTTGATCCCCACAAGATTTGGCGGATCATGATGACGAACGAGAAACCCGGAGGGCACGGGGAGCGATCCGTCGCCGTTGGGACCGTCGATATGGCGCTCTGGGACGCCGTGGCGAAGATCCAAGGCGTTCCTCTGTATCGGCTTCTCGCGGACCGCTTCGGTGATGGGAAGCCGGACGAGAAGGTCTTCGTCTATGCGGCCGGCGGCTACTACTATCCGGGGAAAGGAAACGAAGCGCTGAAGCAGGAGATGCGGGGTTACCTGGACCTGGGGTACTCGGTCGTAAAGATGAAGATCGGCGGCGTGGATCTAGCCGAAGATCTCCGCCGAATAGAAGCGGTTATCGAGGTGACCGGCTCCGGGCGGAGGGTCGCGGTCGACGCCAACGGCCGTTTCGACCTGGAGACAGCTCTGCGGTACGCCGAAGCCCTCCTTCCCTACGAGCTTTTCTGGTACGAGGAGGCCGGAGACCCCCTGGATTTCGCGCTCCAGGCCGCGCTTGCCGAGCACTACAATGGACCGATGGCCACCGGAGAGAACCTCTTCTCCCATCAAGATGCGCGAAACCTTCTCCGGTACGGGGGGCTCAGGCCGGATCGTGACTGGCTACAGTTCGACTGCGCGTTGTCCTACGGTCTCGTTGAGTACCTGCGAATCCTCGATCTTCTACCCGACTACGGCTTCTCCTCTAGAAACTGCATCCCCCACGGAGGACACCAGATGTCATTGAACATCGCCGCGGGGCTCCACCTCGGGGGCAACGAAAGCTACCCGGGAGTATTTGCGCCATTCGGCGGCTTCGCGGATGATCAACAAGTAATAGATGGGTTTGTGACGCTTCCCGACGCTCCCGGAATCGGGTTCGAGCGGAAATCGAAGCTTATCGATGCGCTGCGCCGCGCGACGGAGACCTAACGTGGCCGGCCCGCGGTGGCAACTGTTTTTTTCTTGACAACAGAGTTATCCGTGATAGTATGAGGTTAAAGTTGCACTAAGAGAAAAGCGCGATGCACTTAGTGAAACTGGTCCGAGCTATGTTGCCCGCGATGGAGCTTTTCGTTCGCTTGGTACTTCTGGGAGATCGGGAGCCGGGAGGCACCAGGGAACGAAATGAGACAAGAGAACCAAAAGAAAGGAGAGAGAAGATGAAAAGAGCACTAACTCTTTTGCTCGTGGTGTTGATGACCGTTTCGGCCTTCAACGCATTTGCCGGGGGCGCCCAAGAGGGCGGAGGCGGACAGGCCGGAGAACCGACGCAGGTACTCCGATACGCCTGTACGTCGGACTTTGCGGATTTTCACACTGCCGTCCGGGAAGGTGGCGGTCCCTCCCAGGTTGTTGCAACCCTGTACAACGCCCTGATTGCCCTGCCGACGAACCTTGATGAGCTGCGGGCCGGCGAGTACAAGCCTTCTTTAGCAGAGAGCTGGGAAGTGAGCGATGACGGGCGAACCTGGACCTTCAAGCTGCGCCAGGGTGTTCAGTTTCACAAGGACTACGGAGAGCTTACCGCGGAGGACGTCGCCTTTACCTACGGCGAAGTGAACGCCGACCCGGCCTGGGGGGCGAACCACAACGCGTACAGCGAGTTGGACATCGAAGTTGTCGACGATTATACCGTCGCCATAACGACTCCCGTGCCCAACCCCCAGTTTCCGGTTCTTGTAGCAAATGTCGGCGCCGGTCACGTTATCTCGAAGGCCGCCTTCGAGGAGAAGGGAATGGAAGCCTACAGAAAGGATCCCATCGGTACCGGACCCTTTCAGTTCGTCGAGCACATTCCTAATGAGATCGTCCTTGTCGAGCGGTTCGACGACTACTTCGAAGGCACGCCGATTCTCGAGCGCATCGAGTTTATCCCAATGGACGTCAACAGCGGAGAGCTGGCGCTGCGTAGAGGTTCCGTGCACTTCCTGAATAGCGGCGTTGAGAGCCAGGACTGGGTCGAGAAGATGGAAGGCTTCGGAATCGACGCGATGGCCGTCTTCCGTGAGTCGATCATGTTCCTGCAGCTCAAAACCAGCGTGGAGCCCCTCGATGACATTCGGGTGCGACGGGCCATACAGCATGCTATCAACGCGGACGAAGTCGTCGAGCTCTACGGCCGCGACATTGCCCGGCGGCTGCGAGGGCCGGTTCCCGACACGTTTGACGGCGCCACCGAAGACGTGCCACAGTATGAGTACGATCCGGATCGGGCCCGCGAGTTGTTGGCGGAGGCCGGGTATGCGGACGGTTTTAGCCTCGAAGGAATCATCACCGAGCGAGATTCCATTCGCAACGCCATGATCGTCGTGCAGGAGCAACTGAGGGACGTCGGTATCGATTTCGAACTGTCGGTTCACCCTCATTCGACGTGGCACGAGCTGATGCGGAGCGGCGAAGGGACTATCAACAACCGGGCGACCGGGCGGCTGCCCTTTGCGGACATCATCCTGACGGAAAACTTCCACGCGGACGCGATTGTGACCCGGGACACCGGTATCCGGAATATGATGGACTACGACAATTCGCTGGTAAACCGGAACATCGAGGAGGCTCGCTCCGAGATGAACGAAGAGCGGCGGAAAGAGCTGTACAAGGAGGCGCTCGTCCAGATTATGGAAGACGCCGTCGCGGTACCCCTCGTCGTTCGGGCATCCGTAGTGGCACGACACCCGGCTTTCGATCCCGGTTACGATCTGGACGACTACTACCAGGCCGACGGGCATATCGTGATCGACCACAGAGCAAGGATTGTGGAGAACTAACGAACCGATACGATCCTTCAGGTCAACATTCCAAGAAGAGAGGTCATCCGGCCTCTCTTCTGTTTTCAACGAGCGCATAAGAAGGGAGTAGGCATTGGTAAGCTACATAGTTAGGAAATTTCTCTTGATCTTTCCTATCCTCTTGTTGGTCCTCACCGTCGTTTTTGTCGGGGTGCGACTGGTGCCCGGAAACCCCGCAGTAGCGATACTGGGAGACCGGGCGACAGCCCAGACCATAGCGGCGTTGGAAGAGCAGATGGGGTTGAACGATCCTGTCTGGCTTCAGTACGTCAACTACATCAAGGGAGCGGTCATCGGCGACTTAGGTGAGTCGATTATTTCGAACCGGTCGGTTTCCGGCGAAATTCTGCGGGTCCTTCCCTTTACGATCGAGCTCATTCTCGCCGGAACGCTGGTATCCGCGCTGATTGCACTTCCGGTGGGCACCATCTCCGCACTCAAGCAGAACTCGCTGTTCGACTATTCGAGCAGGGTAATAGCGTTTGTGGGGATTACCATGCCGGCCTTTCTCCTGGCGATTTTGATACTGATACTATTTGCCCTCATTTGGCCGATCTTTCCCATAATGGGGGGAGGGATGCGAGGGAATCCGATCAGTTTGCTCTACCATCTGGCCCTTCCCGCCGTGACCTTGGGCTTAAGCCGCGGCGTACTCCTCACCCGGGCAACGCGGTCTTCCATTCTGGAAGTGATCAACAAGGAGTACATCGTTACCGCCCGAGCCAAGGGGCTCACCGAGAGAAAGGTCTTCATCAAGCATGCATTGCGGAACGCCCTCATTCCCGTTGTTACGATTATGGGACTGGACGTGGCGCGCTCTTTTGGGGGAGGCGTAATTATCGCGAATGTCTTCTCCCGACCGGGGCTGGGTAAGCTTTTGGTCGACGCCATCCGTCAGCACGACTACCCGTTGATCCAAGGCGGAGTCTTGACGCTGGCATTCCTCGTGCTACTCGCCAATACCACGGTTGACATCCTCTATTCGCTGATCGATCCACGGGTCAAGTACTCATGAAAGAGCAAGATACGCTGCTTCAGCGTCAGACGAGAATATTTCTTAAGAGCAAGACCGGCGTCATCGGTCTGATGGTCGTGCTGCTGGTGGTCATGGCTGCCGTTTTCGCGCCTCTGGTGGCGCCCTACGATCCCTTCGATCAGAACATGGCTAACCGGTTGGAGGGGATCTCCTGGCGGCATTGGATGGGGACCGATTACTTCGGGAGGGATATCCTGTCTCGAACCATTCACGGCGCCCGCGTCTCCCTCATGGTCGGATTTGTGTCCGTCGCCATTTCCGCGGCGCTGGGGACCTTCCTGGGGATTGTCGCGGGGTTAAAGGGCGGCAAGTTCGACCAGGTGATTTCCGCAGGGGTAAATGTAGTACTCTCCTTTCCGACTCTGATTTTGGGTCTTATGATCATTGCGGTCTTGGGGTCGGGGATGGTCAACGTGATTATTGCTATCGCTCTGACCTTTACGCCTCGGTTCATTCGAGTAGCCCGGGGACAGACGATCAGCCTCAAGGAGAACGAGTTTATCCTCGCCAGCCGGGCGATCGGAAAGAGCGATCTTCAGATAATCTTCGACCATATTCTCCCGAACATCATCGGGACAATTGTTGTAGTTGCTACGCTGTGGATGTGTACCGCTATTCGGATCGAGGCGAGCTTGAGCTTTCTCGGTCTCGGGGTAAATCCTCCCCGGCCGACCTGGGGAAACATGATCCGCGACGGTTTCCAATCGCTCTTTGATACGCCGTGGATCATCGCCGCGCCGGCTATCACTATGATGATCACGCTCTTGAGCCTGAACCTTGTGGGCGACACGTTGCGGGACGTATTGGACCCGCGATCCAACTAGACTTTTTAGGGAGTGCACAGCTTGCCGGACGACATACTGTTATCTGTCAAAGACCTCAAGACATACTTTTATACGGACACCGGTGTGGTGAAGGCCGTAGATGGGGTCTCCTTCGACATCCACGTCGGTGATTCGATCGGGGTTGTGGGTGAGAGCGGCTGCGGGAAGAGTATCACCGCGCTTTCGATTCTCCGGCTCGTTCCGAAACCGAAAGGGAAGATAGTGGGAGGAGAGATCCACTACTACGGTACCGGAGAAGACGTCGATATTACCGCTCTCCATCCGTCGGGGGAAGGAATTCGCAAAATCAGAGGCAACGAGATTGCCTACATCTTCCAGGAGCCGATGACCGCGCTCAACCCGGTGTACACCATCGGCGACCAGATCATGGAAGCAATCCTCCGGCATCAGCCGGTGGACAAGCGGGAGGCGCGCAAGCAGGCTATCGGCATGCTCAAATTGGTCGGCATTGCTGCGGCGGAGCAGCGGGTGGACGAGTATCCCCACGAGTTCAGCGGCGGCATGCGGCAGCGGGCGATGATTGCCATGGCCCTGAGCTGCAGGCCGAAACTGCTCATCGCCGACGAGCCGACTACAGCCCTCGACGTAACCATCGAGGCGCAGATACTCGAGCTGATCAAGGATCTTCAGCAAGAGTTTGGAATGGCGCTGATGATCATTACCCACGACCTTGGGGTTATCGGCGAGATGGCCAAGAATACCATCGTGATGTACACCGGAAAGGTCGTCGAGAGGGCCGCCACCGACGTCATACTGACCAATCCCGAGCATCCCTATACGCAGGGACTTCTGCGGTCGATTCCGGTGATCGGAGAAAAGGGTGACCTTTCGCCCATCGAGGGAACGGTGCCCGATATGAACAACCTTCCGCAGGGTTGTTACTTCGCTCCGCGATGCCCCTACGTTATGGACATCTGTCGCACCGACGAGCCGGGGATGTTCGACGTCGGGACCGAACACATAGCCAAGTGCTGGCTGCACAGCAAGAAGGGTAGTACCGTTGGACAATAATACCTTAGTCGAGGTCAAGAACCTCAAGAAGCACTTTCCGATCCGAAAGGGGGTCTTCAAGCGTGTCGTCGGACACGTGAAGGCGGTCGACGGCGTCAGCTTCACGATCCGAAAGGGAGAAACCCTCGGCGTCGTGGGCGAGAGTGGTTGCGGGAAAACCACAACCGGCCGATGCGTCATACGCCTGACCGAGGTGACAGAAGGCTCGATAGTCTACAACATCGGGGACCGGGAGGTGGACATAGCCAATCTCTCCCCGAGAGAGCTAAAAGCTGCGCGTCGGGAGTTTCAGATAATCTTTCAGGACCCCTACTCCTCCTTGGATCCCCGGAAAATCGTCGGGGACATTATTCTCGACCCCATAAGGGTGCATCAGAACTTGAGCAAGGCGGAACAGCAAGAGCTCCTCCTCGAAACCGCTCAGAAGGTGGGGCTCAAGGCGGAGCATATGAACCGCTATCCCCACGAGTTCAGCGGCGGTCAACGCCAACGCATCGGCATCGCCCGGGCGCTCATCCTTCGGCCCGAGCTAATCGTCTGCGACGAGCCGGTTTCCGCCCTCGACGTGTCGGTCCAGGCTCAGATTCTCAATCTGCTGTCGCGGCTCCAGGAAGAGTTCAAGTTGACCTATCTCTTTGTCGCCCACGACTTGAGCGTGATTAGCCACATTAGCGATAGGGTTATGGTGATGTATCTCGGCAAGGTCGCCGAGATTGCCTCGGCGGAGCGAATCTACACCGAGCCGAAGCACCCGTATACCGAGGCCTTGCTGTCTTCGATCGCTGCGCCCGGGGCCAAGCGGAAACGCAAGGTCCTCGCCGGGGATGTGCCCGATCCGTCGAAACCACCACCAGGCTGCGTCTTTCATACGCGATGTCCCTACGCCCAGGATATCTGTAGGACCAAGATACCCGAACTGCGCCGCCTCGACCCCTCCACAGACGACCAGGTCGCCTGTCACTTCGCAGAAGAGCTAGAATTGCAGGGGTTCGAACGCCAGTTGCCGAAGACCGGTTAGGGGAGGGCCGTTGGGGTGAGAATCGACGCTATCCGTACCAGGCTTATCGACAAGTTTCTCTTTGTCGAAGTGGAAACCGACAACGGTTTGGTCGGCCTAGGAGAGTCCGGAGCGTGGGGGTACCTCGAGGCGTCCGGGAAGGCTGTCGAGCTCTTCGCAGAGTATCTGATAGGCCAAGATCCCCTTCGGATCGAGCACCACTGGCAGTACATGTACAGAAGCACCCATTTTCGCGGCGCCGCCGTCATGGGTGCAATAAGCGCCATCGACGTGGCGCTCTGGGACATCGCCGGGCAATACTACCAGGCGCCGGTCTATCAGCTTCTCGGCGGGAAGTGTCGAGACAAGGCCCGAGTCTATCTCCACGTAAAAGCGCCGACGAAGGAAGAGCAGATCGAAAAGTGTCTAGCCGCCCGGAACGGGGGCTACACCGCCGTTGGGCATCTGAACCCCTTTCTCGACGAGCCGCACTCGAAGCCGACGTCGAAGACCCACGCGGCAAACATGGCCCATGCAGTCTCCGTCGTCCGGGACATCCGAAAGGCCGTGGGGGACGATTTGGATCTCTGTCTGGAGCTTCACCGGCGCCTGACGCCGGCGGAGGCGATCGTCTTGGCGGGGCAGATCGAGGAGTATCGTCCCTACTTCTTCGAAGACCCCGTCCGGCCGGATAATTTCGACGTAATGGGTGAGGTGGCGGCTAAGATCAATCTGCCGGTTGCCACCGGCGAGCGGCTCCACACGATCTACGAGTTCGAGATGCTCTTGGACAGGCGCGCCGCCCAGTTTATCCGGCCGAACGTCTGCTTGGCCGGCGGCTTTACCGCCTGCAAGAAGATCGCCGGCATGGCCGAGGCGCGCTACGTAAGCGTGGTGGCACACAACCCTCAGAGCATGGCGCCGGTTTCTACGGCAATCGCGGCCCAGCTGGCAGCGGCCATCCCCAACTTCGCGATCCAGGAGTATCCCGCAGACGAAGACCGACCCGGCAAGGGCGATATCGTGGACCGGCTCCCAAAAGTGGAAGACGGCTACCTCATCATCCCCGATACGCCGGGAATCGGCATCAAGCTCGTAGAAGGCGCGGAAGAGAAGTATCCCTTCCGCCGGCGGGAGGTAAAGACCCGCCTTAACATTGACGGGTCGGTGGTAGACAGGTAGGGGTGCGCCCGTCGGCGTTTGAACAACACAACCGGCCGCGACCGGGAGCCCATGGACGATGGCGAATACCATCCCGAAACAGCTTTCCTTTACCTAAACGAGGCACGAAAGAATGCACGCGGTACAAAAAATGCTCGCCCGAGCGGCGGGAAGGGAGTCGGTGGAGGCAGGCGACATCGTCAATTGCCGAGTCGACTTCTTGGAGCTCAACGACCTCTATCTGCAAGTCGTTAGGTCGTTCTTCGAGATGGGAGGAAAAGAGGTCAAGGCGCCTGACAAGGTCTCCTTTGTATTTGATCACTTCTCTCCGGCGCCGACTATTCGAGCCGCGGAAATTCAGAAAGAGATGCGCGAATTCGCCCGTTCTCAGCACTTTACCCACCACTTCGACATCCAGGCAGGAATATGCCATCAAGTGATGCCCGAGGCCGGCATCGTCTACCCGGGTATGGTATTGGTGGCAACAGACTCGCACGCAACCACCCACGGGGCTTTCGGTGCCTTCGGCACCGGGGTCGGGGCGACCGATGCGGCCACCGTGCTCATAACCGGAGAACTGTGGTTCAAGGTGCCGGAGGTGATGAAGATCGAAATAGAGGGAAGACCCGAACCAGGGGTCTTCGCCAAGGACGTAATTCTGCACATTATCGGCACTCTGAAAGCCGACGCTGCGGTTTACCAGGCGATCGAGTTCTCCGGGGCTTATGTTGACCGCCTCGGTGTCTCGGAGCGGATGGCGATCTGTAACATGGCCGTCGAGATGGGCGCCAAAACCGCGTACATGCGGCCTAATGACGATGTTCTTTCCTACGTCCGAGCGCGAAGCTCAGTCGATTTCGTTCTCGACGAGACGGACCGGGGATTCGTCTATTCCGAGGAGCACCGGTTCGATGTTACGGGCCTCGAGCCCCAACTTGCCTGTCCGAGTAACGTCGACAATGTCGGAGGTATCGACGAGGTCGCCGGAATCAAGATCGATCAGGCCTTTGTGGGCTCGTGTACCGGCGGGCGCCTGGAGGACATCGCCGAGGTCGCCCGGGTCCTCGATGGGCGCAACATTGCCGAAACGGCGCGACTGGTCGTCATTCCCGCATCCAAGGAGGTGTACGAAAGGGCGATCGAGGCAGGATACGTCCGGACCCTGATGAAAGCAGGTGCGACTCTCGGCGCTCCGGGTTGCGGGCCCTGCCTAGGGACCCACGCCGGGCTATTGGCCTCCGGGGAAACCTGTGTCACCTCGACCAACAGGAACTTTCCCGGACGAATGGGCGCCAACGACGCGGCAATCTACCTGGCGTCACCGGCTCTTGTCGCAGCCTCCGCCGCAGCCGGGGTACTAAGCGATCCTCGACCGTATTACAGGACGGGTGAACAATGAACACGACGCTGCGAGGAAAGGCCCACGTTTTCGGAAAGAACGTAAGCACCGACCAGATCTACCCGGGGCAGTATCTCGACCTGGTGGACCCGAAGGAGGTGGCCTCTCATTGTTTGGAGGGTGCGGATCGGCACTTTTCCGAGGTCGTACAAGGGGGCGACGTCGTGGTCGCCGGAACCAACTTCGGCTGCGGATCGAGCCGGGAACACGCCGTGATTGCCCTCGTCGAATCGGGTGTCGGCTGCGTGATCGCGGAATCCTTCGCCCGGATCTTCTATCGAAACGCGGTCAACCTGGCGCTCCCCGTTGTTACCTGTCGAGGGATTCTTTCGTCGGTCCGCGCCGGTGACGAGGTAGAGGTCGACCTCTCGGAGGGGAGGGTGACGAACCTGGCAACAGCGCAAGAGCTGTCGTGCGAGGGGCTCTCGGAGTACGCCTTGCACATCCTAGACAAGGGGGGGATCAAGGCGGTAATGCGGGAGAAGCTTGGTGCCGACGGCATCTAGTCCCGAGCCCGAAAGAGCCTTTAGTCTCCGGAGCTTTATCCCGGCGTACTACGCCCCGGCCTTTCTCTGGGCGACCGGGGCCGGCGTCATTATGCCGATGCTGCCCCTCCACATCCGCTTTCTGGGCGCGAGCTTCGCCGAAACCGGGGTAATTGTCGGGATGTTCGGCCTTGGGGCCTTCGTCGGCAATATCCCCGGCGGCATGGTCATCGGCCACCTGGGAAAGAAGCGCGCGATGCTCCTGGCGCTGCTCCTGGAGGTGGGTCTCGGTGTGGTTGCGGCAACTATTCGCCACCCGTGGGTTATGGCGCCTATCGTCTTGGGTCTTGGGGTTACACACACCCTCTTTTTCGTGGCGCGCCTTGCCGCCTTTCAAGAATTGGTGCCGAACGACCTCCGGGGGAGGGCTCTCTCCTTTCTCGGCGGAGAATCGCGCATGGGGTCGTCCCTTGGGCCGGTAATCGGTGGGCTCGTTGCGGATAAGTTGGGATTTCCGGCGATCTACCTGGTTTTCGGAGCGTTCAGTTTTCTGGTGTTTGTTCTCGTCACGATCTTTGTTCCCGGCGACACGCCCCCTGTTCGGCAACCGGGGGCTTCGGCGCCGGAGGCTCGCTTTTCCTTGGCGAAGACCAACCGGCTCCTGAAGGGAAACCGTAGAGAGCTTCTCCCGGCGACCCTTGCATCGCTCATCCTGACCTTGGTACGCCGCAGTCGCAGGGTCCTCTTTCCCCTCTGGGGCGACTTTATCGGCATGGCACCCTCGGGTATCGGCCTTCTGTTCGGGGCCTCCTACCTGGTGGAATTGGCCCTGGTCTATCCTGGGGGATGGATTATGGACCACTGGGGACGCAAGAAGGCGGCTTTGCCCTGCCTGCTACTCTTCGTGGTAGGCTTTGTAATCCTTCCCTTCGCCCGGACGTCGCTTCTCTTCGGCGGCGTGGCGGCATTGGTGGCGGTGGGCAACGGATTGGGTTCCGGGATCAACATGACAATCAGTACCGACCTCGCCCCTCCGGGGAGGGTGGTGGAGTTTTTAGCCGTCTGGAGAACACTGATGGAAGCCGGCGGCGCCGCGAGCCCTGTTATCGTCGGCTACGCCGCCTCTGCTTTTGGGTTACCGGGCGCGGCGCCGACCCTCGCCGCCATCGGCGCCGTCGGAGCGCTGGTCATGGCCTTCGGGATGAAGGAGACGCTGAAACGTTCGGCCTCGTAGGGTGAATGCATCGGCGGAGAGGTGCGCTTTGTTCCGGGGCCTCCGATATAGTATGCTGGAGGTGTGAGTCCAACGGTGTTCCGAGAAGGGCCTT
>JBKHCS010000173.1:0-4851 GCA_046541715.1 Spirochaetaceae bacterium | reverse complement strand
CCCACACCAACCTTGTCGTACGTTGTCAATCGTGTCCCGGGCGTCAGCCGGCCACGGTGCGGGCAAAGAAAAGGCCCGCCGGGGTGGCGGGCCGTGTGGGGTTGAGCCGGTGGTCTGCGATTGCAGGCGCGCCCGGCGCGGGCCGACGTCTAAGCGCCGGTAACCAAGGAGAGAATCGCGAAGGCGTCGATAACCCAGAGGGTGACCGGCACTTCGGAGAACTTGCCCCGGAGGAGCTTGATCGCCGAGTAGCTCAAGAAGCCCCAGATAATTCCCTGGGTAATGCTGTAGGTCAGGGGAATCAGGATAAGTGCGAGGAAGGCGGGAATCGAGGTTTCGAAGTCGTCCCACTGGATCTTCCTCAGCGGCTTGACCATAAAGATGCCGATTAGGACCAAGACCGGTGCCGTCGCTACCGCCGGCACGAAGGAGAGCAGGGGACTCAGGAAGATAAAAGGAAGAAAGAGTAAGCCGGTAACCACGGCGGTCAGGCCCGTGCGCCCCCCTTCCTCGACTCCGGCGGCACTCTCGATGTAGGTGGTTCCGCTCGACGTTCCGAAGAGTCCCGAAATGGTGGTGGAAACCGCGTCGACCAGGAGTGCCTTGCCGACGTTCTCCGGCTGACCCGTCTTCTCGTCGATAAAGCCGCCTACTTCGCTGACCCCGACGAAGGTCGAGATACTGTCGAACATGTCGGTAAAGAGCAGGGTAAAGATCGGCAGGATCATGCCGACCGAGAGGGCCCCGGCGATATCGAGTTGGAAGAAGACCTCCAAGCTCGGGAGGGAGAAGATGCCCTCCGGTACGAACACGAAGGGTTCGGCGCCGCCGGATGCCATAATCGAGCTGACGATAAGCGCGGCGATCGAGGTAACGAGAACGCCGTAAATTAGGGCGCCGTTCACTTTCTTGATAACCAGAACGCTCGTCAGCAGAAACCCACCGACGAAGAGAAGCACCTGCGGGGTAATTCCACCGAAGGTCACGATGGTTGCCGGGCTCCCGACGATAAAGCCGACGCTCCCCAGGCCGATCAGCGCCAAAAAGACACCGATTCCGGCGGCCACCCCGTAGCGCAGCGATTCGGGAATAGCCCGAACGATCGCCTCCCGAACCTTCAGCACCGATAGGAGCAAGAACACCAAGCCCGAGACAAAGACCGCGCCGAGGGCCGTCTGCCAGGTCAAACCCATTCCCAACACCAACCCGAAGGCAAAGAAGGCGTTAATGCCCATGCCCGGTGCGAGGGCGAAGGGAAGATTCGCGTAGAGGCCCATCAACACGGAGCTGATGGCGCAGACAAGTACGGTAGCGAAGAGTACGCCCGCGAAGGGCATCCCGGCTTCGGAGAGAATACCGGGGTTTACGACGATAATGTAGGCCATCGTTAAGAACGTCGCGATACCGGCCCGGACCTCGGTCTTTACCGAGGTGCCCCGTTCCGTCAGCTTGAAGAGGCGTTCCATGTAAGGGCTCCTTTATGTAAGAAGATGTAGAGTATCCTTTTACCGGATCGGGCAGGTTTTCGCAAGTCAAATGAATAAATATGCCGGCCATGGTACCCGGCGGCACCGGTCAACCGGTCTGTGCGTCGGTGCCGTTCCTGAGACTGTTGACCACAGGACCCGCGCGGGAGAGAATGAGGCCATGCAAGAAAGCAACAGCAGCCTTCGCGTCTCGTCGAAGGACTTGGACCGATTCGTCCAGGCGGTTCTCCAAACTCGGGGTGTGCCTGAGGGTGATGCCGGGATCGTCGCCGACTGTTTGGTGTCGGCGAACTTGAGCGGTATCGACACCCACGGTGTGGTTCGGCTGGCCCACTACCTCCGGCGTCTCGACAACGGCAGCATAAACGCCGCCCCCGAGATCTCCTTCGACCAGCCGGCGACGGCGGTGCTCCGGGTAAACGGGGACAACGGTCTCGGGCACGTCGTGGCTCAACGCGCCGCCGTCAGAGCAACCGATATCTGCAAGGCCCACGGCACCGCCTCGGTGGCCATCGGTAATTCGAGCCACTTCGGCCCGGCGAGCTATTTTCTCTTGGAAGCGGTCCGCCGTGGCATGGGGGGGATGGTAGTCAGCCACACCGACGCGATCGTGGTTCCGCATGGGGCGGCAAAGCCCTTCTTCGGGACCAATCCGATTGCCTTCGGATTTCCGACGCCCGGCGAGCCCTTTATGCTCGATATCTCAACCTCGACCATCGCCTACGGCCGCATCGAGCTGGCAAAGGTCGAAGGCAAACCGATTCCGGCAGATTGGGCCGTCGACAAAGAGGGCCGTCCCACCACCGATCCGCAGGCCGTCGTCGGTATGCACCCCTTGGCGGGGCACAAGGGGAGCGGGCTGGCCTTTGTCGTGGACGTTCTCTCGTCGCTCTTTTCCGGGATGCCCTACGGTCCCCACATTACCCGGATGTACCACGAGATGGAAAAGCCCCGAAATCTCGGACACTTCATGGTGTTTTGGGATATCGACCGCTTCGTCAAGCTCGATGTCTTTAGGCGGCGCATCGGAGAGATGATCGACGAGCTCCACCAGCTGCCTCTCTTCGAAGGGTTTTCCCGGGTCTACTATCCCGGCGAAATCGAGGGCGAGCGGCGGAAGGAGCGAAGGAGCAGGGGGATTCCCCTCGAGGAGGGGCTGTATTCCGAATTGCAGGAAGTGGCGAAGACCTCGGAGGTGCCGCCACCCGCACTGGAGGTATAAATGCAAGCGTACGTATTACACGGTATCGAAGACCTAAAAAGGGAAGAGCGGGCGGACCCGGCTGTGGGGGATGGTGATGTCCTTATCCGGATCCGCCGGGTCGGTATTTGCGGCTCCGACGTCCATTACTACCGGCATTACCGAATCGGGAGTTTCGTGCCACAGGCGCCCCTGGTTCTCGGGCACGAGTTTGCCGGAGACGTGGTCGCCGTCGGAACGGGGGTAACCGCTTTTAGCGAGGGAGACCGGGTAACCGTCGAGCCCTCTATCGAATGCAGAACGTGCGCCTACTGCAGAAGCGGCCGGTACAATCTCTGTACCAACCTGAAGTTCTGCGGTACCGCCGCGACGGTTCCCCACATCGACGGAGGGTTTGCCGAATACGTCTCGATGCCGGCTCGGAACTGCTATCTGCTACCGGAGAACCTCGACTACGGCGGGGGCGCCCTGGTGGAACCGATGGCCGTCGGTGCCCATGCGGTTATGCGGGCAGGTAACATCGCCGGAAAGCGGGTGCTCATTACCGGAGGCGGCACTATCGGTCAGATGGTTCTCGCGGTCGCCTCGCTGGTCGGTGCCGTAGACATTACGGTTGCCGACCCCGACGGCTACGCCCGGGAGTTCTCCCTCGCCCACGGTGCGAGTCGCGCGGTGGATTCCACCGAAGAAGGTCTTGCCGACCGGCTCTTCCGGGACGGCGGCTACGAGGTTCTCTTCGAGGCGGCCGGACATCCAGGTGCCCTCGAGTTCTGCTATCGCGTTGCAGCCCGGGGAGCGACCGTGGTACAAGTCGGGACCCAGCCCGATTCGGTTACCCTTCCGATCAATCTGTTGATGTCCAAGGAGCTCGACGTCTTCGGCTCCTTCAGGTACGCCCACGTCTACCCGATGGTCCTCGATTGGATGGCGAAGGGCCGGGTTGCCGTGGAGGATCTGATTTCGGTTGTTTACCCCTACGACAGGTTTCAAGAGGCGATGGATCGGGCGGTGGAAAAGAAGAGCGTAATAAAGGTTCAGGTGGAACAGGGAGTATCCTGATGAGCTATACGGCGTGGCGGCTTCAGATTTTGATCAACAACTACACCCGGCACGGCAGCCTTCAGGCGGAACACGGTCTTTCGTTGCTCTTGTCCCAGGGCGAAGGGCCCCGGTACCTTCTGGACACCGGACAGACCGCCGAAGTGCTTTTGGCAAACGCCGAGAAGCTCGGAATCGACTGGGACGGTTTGACCGGCATCATTCTTAGCCACGGACACTACGACCACACAGGGGGGCTCGCGGGCCTTCTCGGGCGGATTTCCGGCGAGGTGCCGGTCTACGCGCATCCGGAAGCCTTCGGCATCAAGCTAAACAGCCGGCCGGAGCTCCACGACATCGGATCGCCGGTCTCCCGGTTCGAAGTCGAGGAGCACGGCGGCAGGGTGGAGCTCTCTGCCGGGGCACGGCACCTGGAAAAGGACTTTATCGTGACGGGGGAGGTTCCCCGGGTTCACGACTTCGAAAAGGAGGCTTCCGCCGGCTTTAAGACCCGGGTCGGTGGGGTCGTCGTGGACGACCCGGTACCCGACGATCTCTCGATCGTCATTATCGCGCCCGGAAAGGGCATCTTTCTTATCTGTGGTTGCTGCCACGCCGGGCTTCTGAATACCGTCGATTACGCCCTTGCGCTATCCGGGGAGTCCCGGGTTATCGGCATCCTCGGGGGATTGCACACGATCGGGGCAAGCGAAAGCCGGTTGGAGAAAACCATCGCCCGTCTAAAGAGCCTCGAACTCGAGTGGGTGGCGCCGTTACACTGCGCCGGAGTCCGGGAGACCTCGGTTATCCACGGTGCCCTGGGAGATAAGGTGTTGTTTCCGGCTATTGGGGATGTCCTTGAGCTCTGAGGTCCCGGAGCTCAGGGTGCACCGATGTCCCTGGTGCGGGGACGACCCGCTCTATCAGGCGTACCACGACACCGAGTGGGGTGTTTCGGTCCACGAGGACCGGCGCCATTTCGAGTTTCTGATCCTCGAGGGGGCCCAAGCGGGCCTTAGTTGGCTCACCATCCTCCGGAAACGGGAAGGCTACCGAGGCGCCTACCGTGGCTTCGACCCGGAAGCCGTTGCCCGTTTCGGCCCGGAGGACGTCGAGCGCCTCGTG
>JBKHCS010000172.1:0-4853 GCA_046541715.1 Spirochaetaceae bacterium | reverse complement strand
ACCTCGTAGTGGATCCGCTCGTCGCCGACGTTTCCGAGGCTCGTTATCGCCCCAAGCCGTACTAGGCTGTCGAGGGTCCCGTAGACCGTCGTCATGCTCAAAGAAGGGTATTGTTCCTTGAGAACGTCGAAGATTGCCTGGGCCGTAGGATGGGATTCACTCTCGGCGAGAAAGCGGCAAATCTCGATGCGCTGAGGCGTAAGCCGCAGGTTTGCCTGCGAAAGGGCGCTCCGGAGACGTCCGTTCAGCTGCGCCACTTCGTCTGGACTTCGCCGCACCAGTTGAGCCATATAGTAACTCCTTCAAAACAGAAGTTAGTACGTATTTGAAATAATTACAATCTAGCGGCGATAGAATTCGGATCTCCGGGCGCCGGCCCGGAGGCCGGCGGTGGGGATAGGCGGGGCGTCAGGGCACCAGCACGATCTGCAAGTCGCAGACGTTGGTGTTGGTCGCTCCGGTCTTTAGTAGCCCATCAATCGCCTCGAAGAAGTGGTAGCTGTCGTTGCGCTTCAGCGAGTCGTCGATGGAGAGGCCGGGGCTCGGATCCCCGGCGGCGGCTGCTTCGCCGGCCGGGGCGGCGGCACGTGCGGCTTGGACAAGCTCCGCGTCGGCAAAAGCGCCGGCGGCGTCGGTTGGTCCGTCGTTGCCGTCGGTGGAGGCTGCCAAGAAATGGATGCCGGCGGTGCCGTCGGGGTCGTCGGCCATCATCTGCAGAGCGGACAGAGCCATCTCCTGGTTCCGGCCGCCCTTACCGTCTCCCCGGATGGTTACCGTCGTCTCCCCCCCGAACAGGAGGCAGCTCGGACGCTTCGCCAGAATCTCCCGGGACGCCTGGTCCTCCGCTATAGACAGGATAAACTTTGCCGCTTCCCGGGCCTCCCCTACCAGGCGGCTGGTGATGATAACCGGCTCGTACCCGAGATCCCGGGCCCGGTCCGCCGAGGCGAGAATCGCCAGATAGTTGGTCCCCAAGAGCACGTTGTGGACCCGGTCGAAGATGGGGTCGCCTCTCTTCGGAGTATCCGGGATATCCCCGGCGACCCCGGCGTCGACAATTGCCTTTACGTCGGCGTCGAGCTTCACCCCGAGATCGTAGCGCTCGATAAGCTCCGCGACGTCGGAATAGGTGGTCGTGTCCGGGGCGGTAAGTCCCGAGGCGATGCTGTCGAGACGGTCTCCGATGACGTCGGAGAGGATCAGGTTAAGGGAGGTCGCCGGATACATCGCCGCAGCGAGGCGGCCGCCCTTGATTCCCGACAGGTGCTTCCGGAAGGTGTTGATCTCCTGAATCGGAGCGCCGGAGGCCAAGAGTGCCTTGGTGGTGTTCTGCTTCTGATCGAGGCCGATAGAGAGCCCGGCTTCGGGAAAGTCACCGGGCTTGCACAGGAGCGCCGATCCGCCCCCGGAAACCAGGTTGATGCAGAGTGTCCTCTCGTCGGCAGCCTTCGCAAGGGCAAGGATTTCGTCGGCGGCCCGGACGCTATTCTCGTCGGGAACCGGGTGTCCCGCTTCAATGGTCCGGATGCGGGAAAGCTCGTCGGTGTGACCGTACTTTACCGAGATGGCGCCGTCGCTGATCCGGTCGCCGAGAGCCGCCTCGAGGCCCCGGGCCATACTCGCCGTCGCCTTTCCGGCTCCGAGAACGACGACCCGGTCGAACTTCGAGAGGTCGATGGAGAGCTCCTGCTCGGCGGTCCGGATGAGAAGCGCATCACCCTCGAGGCGAAGCGTTTCCTGCATCATCTCTACCGGGTCGACACGGCGGAGTCCGGCGCGAAAGATCTGTGTGAGGTGTTCGCGGTAGTTCATCTTATTCTAGAAGTATAGCAGATGTTGACCCTTCGTTGTCCCCTTACTACCGTATAACAAATGGAAGACAACCTAGCGACTATCCCGACCCGGGCCGAAGTGTCCCCGGAGGACAGCTGGAATCTCTCGCGCCTCTACCCCGAGGAGGGTGCCTGGGAGGAAGACTTCGCTCGATTCAAAGAGATCACCCAAAGCATTCCTTCCCTCAAGGGTACCCTCGGCGAATCGGCGGACTCTCTGGCAAAGGCGATGGATCTGTTAAACGAGGTACGGCAACTCGAGGAGCGCCTCGGCTACTACGCGCACCTTCGCCTGGCCGAAGACCAGACCGAAAACGCCAACCAGGATCGCTACGGCCGCCTGGTAAAGGTAGCCTCGGAGGCCGACTCCCTATCCAGTTTCGTCGCCCCCGAAATCCAGTCGATTCCCGACGAAACAATAGAGAGCTATCTCGAAGACGACCGTCTCGCGGACTACCGGATCTATCTTCGCAAGCTGCTTCGCTTCAAACCCCACATTTTGAGTGAAGCCGAGGAGCGGCTCTTGGCGCTCCAGGAAGAGACCAATATGACCGCCCAGAAGGGGTTTTCCGCCCTTACCGACGCCGACTTCGACTTCGGCACCATCGACACCCCGGAGGGCACGCGCTCCTTGAGCCAGGGCAACTACAACAGCTTTCAACAGCACGCCGACCGAGGTGTCCGGGAGCGCTCCTACCGGCAGTTCATGGGGGTCTACGACGGTCACAAGCACACGCTGGCCAACCTCTACTCCGGAAGCGTCAGCCTCGACGTCTACAAGGCACGGATTCGCAACTACGACTCCTCCCTCGCCTCCCGCCTCTTTCCGGACAAGGTCCCGGAGGAGGTCTACCGGGGGCTTATCGAGGCGGTCCACGCCGGCCTTCCGGTGCTCCATCGCTACTACGGCCTCCGCCGCCGAGCCTTGGGCCTCGAGGAGCTGCGGCACTTCGACACCAAGGTGCCCTTGGTACCGGACATCACCATGCATCACACCTACGACGAGGCGGTGGACCGGGTGTGCAACGCGCTTTCGCCCTTAGGTGATGAGTACGTCGAGACGCTCCGGGGGGGGCTCCTCGGAGGATGGGTCGACCGGTACGAGAACAAGGGCAAGCGGTCCGGCGCCTTCTCCGCCGGAAGCTACTTCGGCGATCCCTACATTCTGATGAACTTTCAGGCGGACGACCTCCGGGACGTCTTTACCCTGGCCCACGAGGCGGGGCACTCGATGCACTCCTTCTACTCGGTCCGAGCCAACCCCTTTCCGCAGTACAACTACACCATCTTCGAGGCGGAGGTCGCATCGACCTTCAACGAGCAGCTTCTCTACGCCGCCTTTCAGAAGGAGCTCTCCGACCCGCGGACCCGGCTCTATCTGATAAACCGGCAGATCGACGACATTATCGGCACCCTCTACCGGCAAACGATGTTCGCGGAGTACGAGTTGAAGACCCACGAGCTCGCCGAATCGGGCCACCCCCTGACCCTCGACCTCCTTCGGCAGGAGTACCGGAAGCTTCTCGAAGAGTACTTCGGCCCCGAGGTGATCTTCGAGGAGGTTTCGGACCTCGAGGGCCTGCGGATACCCCACTTCTACCGCGCCTTCTACGTCTACAAGTACGCCACCGGAATCGCCGCGGCCATCCAGCTTGCCGAACGAGTGGTCGCCGGAGGCAGCGAAGAGCGGGAAGCCTACTTCCGCTTCCTCTCCTCCGGGGGCTCCCGGTTTCCGCTGGAGTCTCTCGGGGCCGCCGGGGTCGACGTGGCATCCGGAGAGCCGGTCCGCCGGGCGACCGAGCTCTTCGCGACCTTGGCTAATCAGCTCGAGATCGGGCTGGGGGTTTAGGGCGGGGATTGGTTCCCGGCGGGGAGACCTAGCGGGGCCGGGCCCTCGGTGGCTCGATAACTACGCATGTTTTCACGGATGCGCGAAGCCGGTTGGCGATCTATTCTCTGAATCAACTACTACGTTGACGGAGGATTGAGTTTATGAAGCGTCTTCCCGGTTTTGTCTTGGTTGCATTCCTGCTTTTGACGGCCGCGTCGGCATTTACCCAGGAGGCAGTCGAACCCGGAGAGTTCGGGGTGTTTGTGACGACGGGCTTGGGGTGGGAGGAAGCCTACATGAAGGCCTCTGCTATCGAAACGGACTATGTCGACTATCAATTCGATCTGAAGGCCATCCGGCACTACGGAATCGGCTTCGCTTGGCGAGTTACCGAGGACTTCGAACTGAGGCCGTCTGTCTTCTTCGGCAGTATCTCCACCGAGGAAGAGGACGTACAGAACGACGAAGAAGCGGGGGAGTGGTCGATAACTCTAATGGGTACAACGCTGGGTGGGTACTACACTGCACTGCAGCGAGGAGGGCTTCTCTTCTACGTCGGTCCAAGGATCGAGTACCAGCGTGTGTCGGCGGAGTATGAAGACGGCGACGTAGAGCAAAGTGGAGTTGGCTCTCGCTTCGCCATACTCGGCATTGGGGGGCTCACGTACCTGTTCTCGCCTCAATTCGGTGTATTCGCCGATGCGGGACTCGGAATCTCATTCAACAAGGTTAAGGATGAGGATAAGTTTGCCGGCACGACAACCTCCGAAGCCGAGTTCACTTCCACCGAGTTCAGCCTAGCCCGTTCGAATCTAGGAGTCATATTCTACTTTTAGTCGGCCCTACCGTTTCTTGCCGGGAGGCGGCGAACTCGCCGTCTCCCCTCTCGGTGGCCTCGGTGGTCTCGGCGGCATTCTGAACAAGTCTTGAAGATATCGGTGAAGCCGTTAGAACTCCGTTAGGGCAAGGCATCTTTTGGCCTTGACAAAACCGGCGCAAACGGGCTATTTTGCGCCTCGCACACCCCAAAATGCGGCAGTGGCGGAACTGGTAGACGCGCTAGCTTGAGGGGCTAGTGGCCGTAAGGTCGTGGAGGTTCAAGTCCTCTCTGCCGCAAAGCAACCCAGCCCCGGCTTTTCCAATAACCAGTCAACCGACAGCAGTACCCGTCTCAGAGAGGACTTGAAACG
>JBKHCS010000040.1:0-25225 GCA_046541715.1 Spirochaetaceae bacterium | reverse complement strand
CCGGCGACGACCCTGCTACCCCGGAGAACGATGCAGAGTGGATTGCGTTTCGTCTGGTCATCCATCCGACGACTTCCGCCGGTGGATCTGGGGTGGTGTCGCTCTACTTTAACGACGAAGAGCTTCCGCGTATTTCCGAGTCTTCAGAGTTGGATGCAACTATCCACGGACTTCAATTCGCGTACAAAACCGGTAAGGAGACGGACGAAAAGGACGAGCTCTTCGTCGCTCAAATCCGTGGCCTTTCCGTTCTGCCTGTCGATTACTCGGAAAGCTAGACCGAGTCGAACCAGTCGTCGTCGAGGGAGCCGGCACCGAAGAAATTGATGCCGGATAGACTGTCCTGCACCGGCTTGGGGAGGTTCGCGAGCTCCAGCCGGTGCCCGGGACACCCGAGGCGGGCGCATACGACTACCCGGTTCTCGCCTCCCGGCAGCACCATCTCGATACCACGCTGGGAACCGCACCCTTCCACGTCGCAGGAGTAGTCGACCATCAAGCTTTCTTTGCTTCCCGGTACGTAGGCCTCGACAAACTCGTCACCCGTCCGGAGGTTCGGGATAAAGCTGTAAAGCTTCGCGTGGCTTCCCCAGTAGGCATCGACGAAGAGCAGGCCATCCTGGTCGCCGATCCGGGTGCCCAGCCGTATGGAGGGCTCGCCGTGTATATGGACGTGGTCGGCGATGAGCGATTGGCCGCTCCTGCTCTCGACGCGCTCGACAACCAAGAATTCCCTGCCGTGTCTTACGACGAGCTTGACCCCTTCGGGAAGCCGGCGGATGAATTCCAACGGGATTTCGTTGTGGATCAACTCCATAATAGATTCTCCTCGAATATACCTCTTAGTATAGACCCGCCGCTTTTCTAGTACCAGACCGTTAGACTACCGTCTTCGGAGCCGGCGAGAAGCGCACCTTTTCCACCGGGTGTACACGGGGTGCGACCGAGAGGTTTCCCGACAGCCTTGCCGGCAGGGACAGGCGCGAAACCTCGCGCACACCTTCAGGAGTCCGCTGCAAGACTCTCATGCTTAGTTGCCGCTGGTCCGGCAGGATCACTTCCGGATACCCGTCCCCGGTCGTGTCGACGAGGATGCCCTGACCAAGGTTCGGGGAGCCAAGGCGGTGGCTCGAAAAGCCGGTTGTTTCGGCCACGATTTCCAGGCGGCCGTTCCCGTAGCGGTAGATCTCGAGGACGCCGCCGATGTGCGGTGTCCGCACGGACCACCACAACGGAGCCCGCCTCCGTCAAATCTTTCAGGGCGCCATGGGGGTACGCGGTGGTTCCCTTTCCGAGGAGGGCCGTCCACCCTTCGGAGCTCACCGCCGGAAAGGCATCCAGGAGAAGGGGAGTACTACCGAGGGATTCCTGAGGCATCAACAGATCGGCGAGGGAGCCGAGGCGCGGATCCGTACAGGCCTGCCCAAAGAACAGTACCGGGGCTGCCCAGGAGGGGGCTTCGCCGGGTCCCAAAGACGATACCTCAAGAGTACCCGGTCTCGCCGCGGAATCCAGGAGGCTTACGACGAAGAACTCCCCATCGGAGGTTTCTACGTACCACCGCGGGCGGCTGCGGTCGTCCTGAAACCCGACGACCCAGGCGGGGGCATCCGGAAGCCGAGCAGAGGCGGTTCGGGAGTGCGACAGCTGTCCCGGGTAGTGGCGGTTGCCGACGTCTCGCCGACCCCGAAAGTCGGGCATAAAAGAGAGAGGATAAGAACAACGGCGGGAACCCTCATTACGGCTCGTCTTCCGATCTATCGAGGGTGGTAACGCCGACTTCAGTATCGGGCCGCTTTTCCGAGACGGTGAAATAGGCAGTCTGGGAGAGAACGCCGGAGATATGCCGGCGGTTCTCCTCTGCGAGGGAGGCAATCTCGTTCATGGCGCGGGTAATCTCCTGGTTCCCCCGGGATATCTCTTCGATGGCCCCGTGGATCTCCTGGGTTATTCCGTTGAGGTTCGTGATTGCCGTCAAGATCTGCTCGCTTCCCTGGGTCATCTCCCCGGAGCCGCTGGAGACCGACGCAGTAATCTCCTTCATTTGATTCAGGGTTGCCAGAAGCTCCTGTCCCCCGGTCGATTGTTCCCGCATCGCGGCGGAGATTTCCCGGAAGACGTCGTTGACCGAGTCGATGGAGTTCTGAATCCGTTCGAAGGCGGTGTCGGTTTCCTGGGAGACCGCGGAGACATTGGCGATGGCTTCGACCACTTCCCGGAGGTTCGTGTTGACCTCTTTCGATTGTTCTGAGGAGCGCTCGGCAAGGTTGCGGATTTCGTCGGCAACGACGGCGAACCCGGCCCCGGAGGCGCCCGCGTGGGCAGCTTCGATGGCGGCGTTCATCGCCAGAAGATTCGTCTGACTCGCTATACCGGCGATCAATTCGTTTGCCTCGCTGAGGCTTTCGGAGCGCTCGCTTACCTTCCGGAGAAGGTCGTTTACCCGGAACACCAGACCCCGCCCTTCCTGGGTCGCCGACTCGAGAGCTTCGACCTGCTCGACGGCTCCGGAGGTTACCGAATCGATCGATTGGATGTTGGCTACCATCTGTTCGACTGCCGAGGCGGACTCGGTTACGCTGGAGGCTTGGTGCTCGATGGAGCTGTTGAGGGCCTCGATGTTCTTCGTCATCTCTTCGACGGCGGCGGAGGTTTCGGTTACGTTCGCGACCTGGTTCTCGATCTGCTTCCGGGTGGAATCAGCGCTTGCATCGATTTCCGCCGCCGCCGAGACGGTCTGGTCGACGTTGGTCGCGAGGGTCTGGCCGGAGGACTCGAGGCTCCGCATCCTTTCTATGACGCCGGCGATTACGGCGCTGAGGGATTCCATCAGCCTGCTAAAACGCCCCCCCGCGTAGGCCAGCTCATCCCGTCCGGAGAGCCGGCTTCTGACGGTAAGGTTTCCTCCGGCGGCCTGGTCGATGCCGTCGATCAGCTTGACCAAGCGTAGAATAACCAATCGGCGCACCTGGTATATCAACACGGCGGATAGCAGAACGACGGCGATGGAGCCGAGGAGTAAGAGCAATCGTTCCGTGCGTCGCGCCGCGGAAAAAAGTTCCTCTTGATCGATTGTAACCGCGACGTACCAGGAGACGGTCCGGAGGGGCCGGAACGCCATCGTCTTGGTGGCGCCTTGGAATTCGTAATCGACGACGAAGCGGCCGCTGCCGGAGGTAAGGGCCTCCTGAAGGCGAAGAAAGACGTCTTCCTCCGACACGTTTTCCAAGACGAGGCCGTCGTCCGGGTGAATAATCACTGTTCCTTCGGCGTCGATCACGAAGGCGTGTCCACTGCGTCCGAACCGCTGATCGGTTACGTAGATGCTTCCAAAGCGCCGAACGTCGATTACCGTGACGATCCCCCCGGTAACGATGCCGGAGCGTCGAATCGGGGTGCCCAGATGGAGAATGGCGTTCCCGGTCATCCGGGAGCGCTCCGGGGTCGAGTCGAGGTGGAGGCGCTCACCCTGCCGAATGGCCTCGGTAACCGGCTGTCCCTTTAACGCGTCCGCAGCCCGGGTCTCTTGGACCGAAGCGACGATGGTCCCGTCGGCTTCCACGAGCAAGACGTCCTCGAGGACCCCGATTTCGTTGTAGAGCGTTCTCATAAGGGGAATAGCTTCTTCGGGATTCCCGCTTTCGAGAAGCCTACCGTACTCGGGGTTCATCCCGTGGGCGGTGACCGTACGCTGCACCAGGGAAAGCTGCAAGTCCAATAGCTCGGCCATCGACTCGCTCTGCCGCTGAAAGGCCTCGGTTTGAGTGGTGCGAGCCGCTTCGAAAATGACCCTGCCTGCCACCGTGACCATAACGCCGAGGACGATTACCAGGGACACAACGGTTACCAACGTTATTCGAAGAGAGAGCCCGAAACGGACGGATTGTGAGTCCTTGGAGCTCGATGTTTCGTCGGACATGATGTCCGATTCTCCCATCATTCAATAATTTTTGTCAATATCACCACTTTCGATAATTCTGAGGTTTCCGGGGACGACGATGTGGGACGCGATAAACCGGGCCACCTGGTTGTTGGCGATACGATGCGCGACCCCGGCATAGCTCTTTCGTTCTTGAACAATCGTGGCCATCTGGATACGGGCGAGATCCGATGGCCCGAGGGCACGGAGGTGGCTTTCTCTATCTCTTGTCGCACGAAGAAACGGCTCCAGGACGTATTCGACCAATACGCCCTGGAAACGTTCGATTGCTCTTTCGCTCCCTCCGAAGTACGAGTAAAGCCATATCAGCGCGAATATGTTTCGCCTTCCGAGGGGCGACGGCTCGTCTCAGGCTAGACGTAAACATGTCCACCGGAGCGGTATTCACCGACGTTGACGGTATTACCACCGCGAGGCACATAGTCTCCGGTGCTCGGAGCCTGCCTCCGGGAGACCGGTAACCCTCGTGGCGCGGTGACTACTTCAGCCCGTTCTGATACAGAATCGTCGCCTCGATAAGACGGTCCTCGAGGGCGTCCTTCTTCGGGTCCGCCTTGAGGCCGTCCCGCTCCCAGGACTCGATCAAGAGCTCGAGGCCGGATCGGAGCGTATGCTTCGGCTTGAACTCCGGAACGACGGAGCGGATTTTGGTGTTGTCGAAGAGACCGGGGTACCGCTTTTCGAAGTAGAGATGATTGCAGATATCGGGTACGGCCTCGTAGAGGGTTTTCGCCGGTATGTAGACCAAGTCAACGGACTTGCCCAGTATCTCGCCCATTCTGAGGTAGAGGTCCTGCCAGAGTGTCCGCTCTTCGCTGCAGATGTGGTAGGCCTCCCCGTAGGCCGCGCTGTTACCGACCAAGCCCACAATGCCCACCGCCACGTCCGGGGCAAAGGAGAAGCTGAAGGGGGTGGTGCCGTCCCCGAACATCACTAAGGGCTTGCCTAACCGAACGCGCTCGACGATGTTGTAGTTCTGCCGGAGAATGCCCACGTTTCTCGCACCGTCTCCAAAAGTCAGGGAGGGGCGGAAGACGGTAATCGCCGGGGAGCCGTCTTTGGCAGCTCCGGTCCACCCCGGCAAGGTTGCGAGATAGCGCTCCATTTTCGCCTTGTGAAAGGAGTAGGGAAAGACCGGATCGTCGGAAAGCTCTTCGGTAAGCTCTTGAATCGGTATGCTCTTCGGTGGTCGCTTGTAGGCCGCGATGGAGGAGCAGAAGAGGAGCTGCTCGGTCTTGTCTCCAAACACCCCGACGGTGTGCCGGGCGTCGGACTCATTGAACGCTATCATGTCGATCACGGCTCCGAAGCGGTGTCCTTCCATGGCCCGTCCGAAGGCCCCTTCGTCGGACTTGTCGGCAACGATCGTCGACACGCCCTCGGGCAAGGACACCCTTCGGGTCCCCCGGTTGACGACCGTTACCCTGTGTCCCTTGGACACGAGCTCCTCCACGATACAACGACTTATGACGCCTGTGCCGCCGAGTACTGCTACATCCATTGTCATCTCCTGGCGTTGATGGATACATCATACCCGGTCTTGGTCTTCTTCGAAACACATTTGTAGCAAAAGGACACAGACAAGAAGGCGGAATTGCGCCGAATGGGTCGTTTGGTTCAAACGCTCCTGAATCGGGGGCGATTCGACACGCCATGCCGGTCTAGCTTCTCTTAAGTTGTTCTATTAAAAAAACTTGCAGAAGGTCGGCGGAAGACAGCTTGGCACGCCTTGTGCATCTTTATTTGCAGAACACTATCTGAGGAGGTAGAGCCATGAACTTGGTACGAAGAAACAGAGATCGAGACTACGGGCTTTCCCCCTTCGATCAGCTACAGCGAGAGATCAACCGTCTCTTCGATCTGGATTGGCCCGACGGGGAAAGCGGAGTTCTCGACCGGGGATTCACTCCTCGGGTCGACGTCGAGGAGCGCGATAACGACGTCGTCGTTACCTGCGAGGTTCCCGGTGTCGACAAGAAGGATCTCGACATCAGCGTCAGCGGTAATCTTCTCTCGATTCAGGGCGAGAAGCGCTACGACCACGAAGAGAAGGAGAAGAAGTACTACCGCCGGGAGAGCTTTGCCGGGAGCTTCCGGCGAACCGTACCGCTCCCGGAAACCGTGGACTCCGAGCATATCGATGCTCAACTGAAGAACGGGATCCTGAAGCTGACCCTTCCCAAGAAGGCGGAAGCCAAGCCCCGAAGAATCGAAGTGAAGACCGGCTAACGGTCGACGCGAGCCGGCGCGGCATCCGCGCCGGTCCCGGTTGCCCCCGCCCGCCGGAGCAACGGCCCCGCTATCCGAAGCTGAGACCGTGGGCAGGCGGGGAGACACTCCCCACAGAGGATGCACTCCCGGGACTGCCGGAGGACACCTTTCGCAACCGCCTCCGGGTTGAGGCTCATGGGGCAGCGCCCGGCACAGACCCGGCAGTCGGGGCAGGAGCCGGGCGCAGAAAGGAGGCGCCGTTGGGGCAGTCCGAGGCGATGCCCGACTTCGGTGCCGAGGATCATGAACGGCGCCATCCAGCAGACGCTCTTGCAGGCCCCCCGGCGCCCGAGCAGCAGTGCGGCACCCGAAAAGGCAGCAAACACCGACACCAGTACAACGACTCCATGAGCGTCGTGAACCGAAACGCCGTTCGCCGTGCCGAGCAAGGGGTCTACCTGGATGGGCGCATCGGGGTTCCGGAGGCGGTAGCCGACGTAGGTCGCAGCGATCGCCCCGAGCCACAGGGTCCAGAGGATCCACCGGAGGTAGACAGGCCAACGCCGGCGGACCGGGTTGCCCCGCACCCGCGCCAGAATGTCCTGCCATGCACCCATAGGACAGAGATAGCTGCAGAAGGAGCGTCCGAAGAGGATCGACGTGACAAAAAGTGCCCCGAATACCAAGAGACTGCCGGAGGCGACACCGTGGGAAAACCCCAGGATGGGAATAGCAGGGGAGAAGTAGTAGATGGTGACGGGGAAGGCTGCCAGGGATACTCCCTGAAGGACCCGTCGAAGTCGTCTGGTTCGCATGGGCCTATTCTGCCCCGATCGACCCCGTTTTCCATCCGGGAAATCCCTCAAAATGAACCGGGTGTCGTCGGTGGGTGGAATCCCCTAGACCCCGCACCTGCCTCAAAGCCGATCGCGCCTGCCTACCGATTGGCCTGCAGGAGGTTCAATAGCTGCACCCGGTTGCCCACCCGGGTCTTCCGGTAGATATGATAGACGTGGTTTTCCACTGTCTTCGGTGATATGAAGAGTCTCTCGCCGATTTCCTTGTTTGAGTAGCCGGCGCTCAAGAGCTCGACGATGTCCGCCTCCCGATCGGAGATACCGAACTCGGAAAGGAAATAGGGAGTCGGCGAGCCTTCCTGAGAGTAGGGCGGCCGGTTCACGCGGCGCAGGATGAAGGGCAGCGACAGAGTGCAGAGCAAGAAGTAGTAGGCCGGGAGGGCGAAGCCGTCCAGCCAATCGTTTCGCACCAGGGGCGCGATCTCCTCGGGACGAGCCTCCCAGTACATCGGTGGAAAGAACGCCAAGGAAAGCAGCACGAATACCCGGACGGCCCGTCGGAGGGACGCCTCGGCGAGATGCCGGTAGCGTAGGGCAATAAGAGCGATACCGTAGAGAACCATGGCGAAAAGCATGGAGTGGAGGACAATTACCGCGACTCCCCGGTAGCGCTCCCAGGCCAGTCCGACAACAAAGAATACCAGCAACGCGTCGAAGGCGACATAGGCTCGGCGCAACCGGCTTGTCATAGGTGTCCCGAGGACCGCATGGTAAAAGACCGGAGCCACAAAGATATATGCCATGCTTCCCAGGCTGTTTCCAAGGGCTGCAACTAGAAATAGCTCGTTGCCGGCCGTGAGGAGCGCCAGCTCGTTGATGCCGAAGGCAAACACGATAAGCCACAGCGATCCGAGAAAGAGGGTGTAGCTCACTGCCAGACCCCGATGCTGCTCTCGATAGGCAAAGAGCAAGGCGGTGATCGCGGCGGTGCCGGCGGTGAGGGCAAAAAACTGAATGAGCAACCGAAGAAGAGACATCCGAGCCATTCATACCGTAAAGCGCAGGCCCCCGCAACCGCGACACGACCGCATTGAAGCCACCGCCCCGATACCCTAAAGTAGAGGGCACGCAGACATACGCTTAAGGAGAATCACATGGGAGTTCTGGAAGGCAAACACGCCGTGGTCACCGGCGGGGGAACTGGAATCGGTAGGGCCATTGCCAAGCGGTTTCGGGAGGAAGGGGCCACGGTCGTTATCTGTGGCCGCCGGGAGCAGGTATTAAAGGAAGCGGTGCCGGCCATCTCTCCCGACGGTTCCGGGGTCTCCTACGTGGTGGCCGACGTTACCAAGGACGAAGATATCAACAGGCTTGTAGATACCGCCAAAGAGGCCGGAGGAATCGACATCCTGGTAAACAACGCGGCCTTTATGCGTTTCGGAGCCCTGGCGGACACCGACGAAGAGACCTTCGAAGAGCTCCTCCGGGTCAACGTTCTAGGCGTCTGGAAGGTCATGAACCATGTCTATCCGGTCATGAAGGAAGCCGGTGGTGGGTCGATTATCAACCTCTCTTCTATCGCCGGGCATAAGGCCTTTCCGGGAACCGGTGCATACTGTACCAGCAAGGCGGCGGTCATCATGCTGAGCCAGGTCGCGGCTATGGAGTACGCCGGCGCCAAGGTCCGGGTAAACATTATCTCCCCGGGACTGGTGGAAGACACCGAGCTGGCCCTTCCGATCTTCGGCGAAGAAAAGGTGGAAGACTTCTACGCGAAGCTCCGGCCCCTCCATCCCCTCGGACGGAGTGGTCGATCTGCTGACATTGCCGAGGCGGCGCTCTTCTTTGCCCAGGACGGCAGCGAGTGGATCAGCGGGGTGATGATGCCCGTCGATGGGGCCCGCCATCTGGCGACCAACCGTCCCCAGACCTAGCCGGCGGGCACCGCTTCGGGAACCACAATCGTCACCACGGCTCCACCGTCGGAGCCGTTGCCAAGCCGGATATCCCAGCCGTGGCTCTTTACGATGGACGCCGCCGTGGCCAGGCCAAGGCCGAACCCCGGCGCGTTCCGGGCTTGGGAGCCACGCGTAAAGGGTTCGAGAAGGCGGTCGGGTTTGCCCTTACCGAACCCGGGCCCGGAATCCCGGAACGCGATCGTGATGGCGCCTCTTGGGTCTTCGGAGGCCTCGAGAGAAAGGGCGTCTCCTTCCGAGGTGAAGCGCAGCGCGTTGTGGAACAGGTTCTCGAAGACCCGGACCAGGAGGTTCCGGTCTCCCTGGACAACAGCGCCGGCGTCGACGTCGATCCGGGCAGAGAAGCGCCGCCGGGCGACATCGGAGTCTTGACGGAATCCCGAGGCGAGCTCCTCGAGGAAGCCCTTTAGCCCGAAGGGCTCATTCGTCATCCGCCATTCCCCCGTCTCGAGGCGGACGAACTCGATGAGCTCGACGATCCGGCTCTCCAAGAGGTCGGTCTTGTTCCGGATGGCGGCGAGGCTCCGGAGCTTCTGCTCCTCGGCACTGACGAGCCCGTCCTGCATCGCTTCGATGTAGCCCCGGATCGTAGTCAGGGGTGTCGCCAGGTCGTGAGAGACGGCCATCAGAAACCGCGAGCGCCGGGCCTGTTCCTCCTTGAGGCGCCGGCGCATCGTATCGAGATCCATCGCGAGCTGGTCTATCTCGCTGGGATGCTCCCCGACAGACCGGCCCCGGGCGTGCCTCGGGGCCTCTATCTGAAAATCCAGGTCCCCGCTGCTTATCCTGCGTGTCGCCGTCTGCAGCGAGAGAATATCCCGCTGGAGGGAAGAGACCGACAGAATGCCGCCGACGGCGCCGAGGAACAAGAGGCCGAAGAAGGCCACGGCTACCAGAAAGAGACGGCGGCTTCGACGGAAGAAGTCCTCTTGCGTCAAAGCGGGAAAGGCCTGAACGATCCGGTAGAGCCCCTCGTCGGTCTCGGCCGCCTCGATAATCAGGCTTAAACCTCGCTCGGGGATCGGCGGGCCGCTACCGATTCCTGAGCCATCCGGATCCCGCCGGGGCGGCTCGAAGGGGGCGCCTACCGGAGCCTCGTCCACCGTCGAGAGGACGATATCACCTTCGGGACCCCCTACGATTACGTGAAAGCCTTCGGGAGCCTGAATCCCGGAGAAGTCGTTGTGCGCGATCGCCGGGCGCACGACTTCGTCCACCCACCGGCGTTGTTCCATCGCCAGGTGTATCCCGGCGCTCTCCTCGGAGAAGGCGAGAAAGCCGCCCCCGAGGAGCGCCGCGACGACGGTGGGTACGATAACCAGGGCGGCCACGTAGAGCTGAAACTGCCGCTTTATCGTCATTCTAGGGCCTCCCGGTTGAAGGCGTAGCCATAACCGTGAACCGTCCGGACGTACCGCGGGTCCGACGGGTTTTCTTCTATCTTTTTTCGCAGCCGCTGGATGTGGACGGCCACGGTTGCGACTTCGCCGTATTCGTTCCCCCAGACTTCCGTGTAGATCTCCTCCGGCGTGCTCGGCCGGCCGCCCCGCCGGGCGAGGTAGGTCAGAAGCTCGAGCTCCTTTGGCGCCAGAGAAACCCGTTCTCCTCTTCGTTTCAGGGAGAAGTTCTCCGGATCGAGTAGATAGGGGCCGAAACGGAACACTTCCGGGGGTTTCCCGTCGGCCGGGGGCTGCCCGGCCCCTCTGCTTCGGCGGATCCGAGCCCGAATCCGCGCAACGAGTACCTTCGGGCTGAACGGCTTGGTCACGAAGTCGTCGGCACCGATGCCGAGGCCGTAGACCACGTCGACGTCGTCTCGCCGAGCCGAGAGGATGACGACCGGAATCTCCGAAGCCTTACGGATTTCCGAAAGAACCTCGAAGCCGTCCATCCCGGGAAGGTTGATGTCCAAGACCACCAGGTCCCAGGACCCGGCGAGGAATGCCTCGAGGCCGGCTTCCCCGGTATCGGTTATGACCGCCTCGATGCCGTCCTGATCGAGGTACATTGCCACCAGCTCGGCGATATCCCGGTCGTCCTCGATCAGAAGCACTCTGGCCGTCATAGGTTCTCGGTTTCCGGGGCCACCGGGTCTATATGGTGAATCCTGGTTCGCCCCTCGATGAGCGAATAGAGCACCGGAATCAGAAACAGCGTTACCGCCGTCGAGGAGATAAGCCCGCCGACGATGGTCATCCCGACCGGCTGGGTTATCGACGCGCCCTCCCCGGGAAAGAAGGCCAGAGGAACCATGCCGAGGATGGTCGTAAAGGTCGTCATCAGGACCGGCCGGAGGCGGCTTCGCCCGGCGTCGATGCATGCCCGCCGAACCTCGACTCCCCGGGCCCGGAGAAGGTTGGTGTAATCGACGAGGACGATCCCGTTGTTCACCACGATTCCCGCGAGCATCACCAACCCGACGAGGGAGAACATGCTCAACGGTTCGCCGAGAAGAAAGTAGAGCCACATGACGCCGATACCCATCATAGGGATCGTAAAGAAGATAATAAACGGCGCCTTGAAGGACTCGAATTGGCTCGCCATTACGGCAAAGACCAAACCCACCGCGACGGCGAGAACCAGGAGAAACTGAGTTCCGGTCTCCTGAATCGCCGAGACTTCGCCGGAGAAACGCACCGACGTGCCCTCCGGAACCGGAATCGACTCCTGAAGCGCGGCCTCGAGGGCCGGCTCGACCACCGCAGCCTCGGATCCCGGCGCCAGGCCGGCGGTCACGTGGACCGTTCGTTGCTCGTTCTCCCGCTCGATGCTTACGGGGCCTGTTCCCCGGACGTAGGATGCAAAACTGGAGGCCGGGACCAGTTCGCCGCCGGTGCTTTTCAGAAATATGCTCTCTAGGTCCGGAGTATCCTCCCGGTCCTCCGGTCGCAAGGCCGCCCGGATCGGCAGCTCGTCCCCGGCGCTCCGGAAGAACCCGGCCGTGGTTCCGTCTACGTTCGCCCGCACCTCCGCGGCGATTTCCGTGACGGTAAGGCCCAAGTCGTAGGCCCGGTCCCGGTCGATAACCAACTGCAGCTCCGGAAGGGCCGCCTCGGCGCTTACTTCGGGCTCGGTAATCTCGGGGAACTCCTCCAGGATAAGACGCTGAACCGAATAGGCTACGTCCACCGCGGCATCGTAGTCGTCGGATTCGATGACGACGTCGATCGGGCTTCCCCCGGAGAGCCCGCGCCCCTGGTTCTGGCTAAAGCGAAACTCGACCCCCGGAAAGCGGTCGCTTTGCTCTCGGAGGACGGTCTCGACGTCCCGGGGGTCCGAACTGCGATCGCCGATTGTCGGGAAGGTAACCGTTATCTGTCCCTGATTGGTGCCCCCGGCGGAAAACTGCCCGCCGCTTCCGACATTCAAGAGCAGGTTTTCGATCTCCTCGACTTCCTCCCGGATAATCGTCTCCATCTCCAACATCACCTGTTCGGTCGTTTCGAGGCGGGTTCCCGGGGGAAGGGTCAAGAAGACCTCGATTTGGTCCTCCGCCGAGGGAGGAGAAAAGATCAGCCCCACCCGGGGAAAGAGAGACAGGGAGACAATCAGCAACGCGAGGGCCGCGGCAATCGTCGCTCCGCGGTAGCTCAAGACGACATCCAACGCCCGGGCATAGCCGTCTTCGAGCCGGGAGAAAAAGCGGCCGAGGCCGTCGTCGACCGGCTTGAGGAAGCGCAGACGGCGGAAGCGTTGGCTCGGGAGCCGGAGGGGCAGGTAGGTGCTCGCCAAGACCGGGACCAACAGGATAGCGACGGCAAGGGACGCGAGGATTGCAACCACCACGGTAAAGGCTATGTTGCCGAAAAAGACGCCGAAAAACTCCAGCTGTCTCCGGAAGAGCAGAATCGGGAGGAAGACGCTGATGGTCGTCAGGGCGCTCGCGGTAATTGCGGTAATCATCTCCTTGGTTCCGACCTCGGCTGCCTCCCGGGGCGACATTCCCGAGAGCCGGTTTGTGTAGATATGCTCGAGAATAACGATAGAGGAGTCGACGATCATGCCCAGTCCGAGGATCAAGCCCGACATCGTCAACAGGTTAAGGGTGACGCCCCCGAAGTACATTGCCAGGAGGGTGATAACCAGGGAGAGGGGAATTGAGATTGTGATGATAAAGGTGGTTCGAATGTTCCGGAGAAAGAACAGGAGCACGAGCACCGCAAAGAGGGCCCCGGTCAACAGCGAGCCGGTGACCTGCTCGAGTGAGCTTCGCACCAGGGTCGTGTCGTCGGAGACCACCTGGAGGGTGATGTCCCCCGGAAGGGTCTGGTTAATCAGTTCGATCTCCGCCTTGACCAGGTCGCCGACCTCTACGGAGTTCGTCCCGCTCTCTTTCCGAATCGCCAGATAGACCCCGGGCTCGCCGTTTACGTAGACGATGCGGCTCGGTTCCTCGTATCCCCGGTAGACCTCGGCGATCTCGGAGAGGACCACCGGACGGGATCCCCGGCTTCCCGAGGCGAGGGTGGTGCTCCGGGGAGTGTAGGCCACGACCGTGTCGGCGACATCCTCGACGCTCCGGAACTGGCCGGTGGTCCGGACGTAGAGGAGCCGGGAGTCTTCCTCGATGGTTCCCCCGCCGGCGTCGCTCGACTGGGCTCCGATCATCCGTGCGACCTCCCGGACGGTTATGCCGAAGGCCGCCAGGCGGGTCTGAATCAAGTCGACCCGGACCACCTCTTCCCGGCCACCCCGGAGGGCCGCCTCACCGACCCCCTCGAGGCGCTCGAGGCGGGACTGGACGAGCTCTTCGGCTAAGGCCCGAAGCTCCTCGGGAGAGCGGTCGCCCCGAACCGCTACGTCGAGAATCGGGAGCGCCGAGGGATCGAACTTGAGGATGCGGGGGTCGTCGGCATCCTCCGGGAGCGCATTCCGGATAAGCTCGAGCTGATCCCGGACCTCGTTGGTCGCCTCCGGGAGATCTACGTCCCAGTAGAGCTCGAGGATGACGGCGCTGTTGCCCTCCGAGGAGGTTGAGCTAATGGTGTCGATGCCGCTGACGTTGGCGAGGGCGCCTTCGACTACCCGGGTGATGTTCTCCTCGATTTCCCGGGGCCCGGCGCCGTCGTAGGTCGTAACCACCGCGATGACGGGAAACTCCACCTCGGGAAACAGGTCGATCGGGATGTTCCCGGCGGTAAAGATGCCGACACCGGCAGCTACCAGAAAGACTACCAGCATCGTCACCGGCTTCCGGACGACAATGTCTACGAAGTTCACGGCCGGTCTCCTTCGCCGTCGTCGACGACCCGGACCGGGGAGCCGTCTTCCAAGAGATTCTGCCCTTCGACGACGACCCGTTGGCCCGGGGAAAGCCCCGAAAGAACTTCCACCCGGCCGTCCGCCGAGATACCTGTTTCTACGGGGACCAATCGGGCGGTCTCTTCATCGACGACGAACACCGACTCCCGGTTGGCCCGACTCACGACGCTCGCGAGGGGAACCGTAAGGGCGTCGCTGCGCCTCTCGGTTACCAGGGTTACCTCGGCGAACATTCCCGCCTGGACGGCATCCCAGGGAGGACTCAAGGCGAAGGCGACCTCCTTCGACCGGGAAGAGGGGTCTAGGACCGGGCTCAATCGGGAAACCCGGGCGCTTCGGGGTTGGTTCGGAAAGGCCGAAAAGACGACGGTAGCCGAAGTATCCGGACCGATGGACCCGACGAACCGCTCGGGAACGTCGACGACTATTTCCAGCGTGTCTAGAGTCCCGATCCGCAAGATCGGGGTAGACTGGCCTACGGTGGAGCCGGCGTCGAGGTAGACGGCGGTGACCGTACCGGTGATCGGTGCGGTCACCGGGCTCGCCTGGAAGCGGGTTCCCGGCCGGGAGGGATCGACGTAGGCTAAGACGGCTCCGGCGGCTACCCGGTCGCCGATATCGACGACAATCTCGGCGACCGTGCCGCCGACCTCCGGGAGGGCGTCCACGCTGACCCGGGGTACCACCTCGCCGTTGAGCTTGGTCTTGGCCTCGATGGTGCCCTCCTCGACGACGGCGACCCGGACGGCGTATTCCCTGGCCGGAGAAGATTCCGGTCCGCCGGCGGCTCGGCCTCCGGGGCCCCCAGTGCTTCCGGGACCTCCGCCGGCGACCGACAGCACGGCGAAGGCGGCGGCACCGACGCTCAGGACGACGATAGCCACTGTTATGAGTCGAGATTTCTTCATCGCAAGCGTCCTTTCCCCGGCCCGCGGATGTGCCGGTTTGTCGCGTATTCGAGATCTATGAGGGCGGCGAGATGGCGGTACTGCTCGCTCAAGAGGCTGCTCCGGGCGTCCCGGAGATCTTCTTCCGCCTCCAACAGTTCCACAAAGGAGACCGCCCCCTCGTCATAGGCCTCTTCGGTCAGGGTATACACCTCCGTCGCCAGCTCGAGGGAGAGTTCGAGGGACTCCAGGGCGACTCGGGAGCTTTCGAGGCTCCGGAGGAGGGAGTCGACTTCGTTCCGGGCGCTTTCGAGGGCATCTTGCCGCTGCAACCGAAGCGATTCGGCGCTCCGGCGTCCCGCTTGGACGGCTACCGAAGAGGCGGAAAAGGGTAGATAGTCGTCGAGACCCAAGGAGAGGGTGATGCCGACGCTTCCCCGGTCGACCCACTCGTCGTTCACCGTGTTGTCCGGATTGAAGGGATCCGCGAGCGTCGGGTTCCAGCCCGCGGAGAGGGTAAGGGTAGGGGTGCGGGCGTTCAGAGCATTGGCCTGGTTTAGGCTCTCTTGCCGGGCGATCTGGGCGTCCAGCGTCTGAATATCGAAGCGTCCCCCGAGTGACTCCTCGGGAGTTAGAGAATCGAGGTCCCTCGAGACTCTCTCCGGAAGCCGAATGCTCCCCCGGAGGGCGATTTCGACCTCCTGCTCTATGCCCAAGAGGCGCTTAAAGGTTTCTCGGGCGTCGGCGACGGCGGCCCTTCGGCGTTCGGCGTTCAGCACCGCGGTCTGGAGGGAGACCTGGGCCTGTCGCAGGGTTAGCTCCGGCTCGAAGCCGTTCTCGTAGTCCGCCCGGGCCTGGGCAAGCCCCGCTTCGGCGGTCTCGACGCTCGATACGGCGACGGCGAGTTGCTCTTCCAAGAGAATCAGGTTGTAGAAGCTCTTTCGGATCTCCTGCTCTACGGCGGCGGCCGACTCCCGGTACCCCGCCGCCCCGGTGCGGTACTCCATCTCGGCCGTCCGGATACCTTCGATTGCCGCGAGGGAGAGCGCCAGGCGCCCTTCGACCCCGCCTACGGCGGTCAAACGGTACTCCTCCCCGGGGGGCAGGACGGCGGTGGCCTCGTTGGTGCGTTGGAGACCCGCAGAGGCCGTCACTTCCGGCACGAGGACGTTCCAGGCCGTCTCCGCGCGGCGACGACTTCCGGCGAGCTCCTGTCGGTTCGCCGCGAGGCCGAGGTTGTACTCCAAGGCCCGGTCTACCGCGCCCTCTTCGGTCAGAATCAGCGGATCGCCGTCGATCGGGAGCGCCGGGAAAAGCACGAAGGCGAGGATGCTTAAGGCAATGAGCGGTCGTTTCATTGGGGCAAACGTAGCGAAAAAACGCCACCGCCGCCATAAATCCGGGATAACGGGGGCCTAAACGAGCCGTTTAGACGTCCGTTGGTATCTCTATGCGCCCTTTTGCGGAAAATATGCCTCATGCTGCTGGCCCAAAGGGCGCCATATGTATTAATTTTCTGTAGCTTTTTTCGAATCCAAGAAGGAGGAAGTATGAAGAGAGTAACACTTATACTTATGGTGCTGGCGATCGTCGCGACCGGTGTATTTGCAGGCGGCGACCAGGAAGGTGGCGGCAGACAGCAGTTTGTAACCATCGGAACCGGCGGCGTAACCGGCGTCTACTATCCTGCCGGCGGTGCCATCAGTCGGATGGTGAACGCCAAGTCCGACGAGTACAATATCCGGGCAACCGTCGAGTCCACCGGTGGATCGGTCTTTAACATCAACGCAGTCCTTACCGGGGACCTCGAATTCGGCATTGCCCAGTCCGACAGGCAGTATCAGGCCTACGCCGGCCTCGCCGAATGGGAGCCGGGAGGCGCCCAGGAGGACCTCCGGAGCGTCTTCACGCTGCATCCCGAGTCCATCACTCTTATCGCGTCGGTGGAAAGCGGAATCACCAGCATAGAGGACCTTGCCGGAAAGCGGGTTAACATCGGTAATCCCGGCTCCGGACAGCTTCAGAACTCCCGGGACGTGTTGAACGCCTTCGGCCTCTCCGAGGCGGACATCGAGGCGGAACAGGTTGGCGCCGTCGAGGCCCCGGGTCTACTCCAGGACGGACGGATCGACGCCTTCTTCTACACCGTGGGCCATCCCAACGGAAACATCACCGAGGCGACCTCCGGACGGACCCAGGTGCGGATCGTTGACATAGACGGACCGGAAATAGACGGCTTGCTCGACGAGTTCAGCTACTACGCCCGGGCGGCGATCCCGGCAGCCTTCTATCCCGCGGCGGCAAATACCTCAGATGCATCGACTGTGGGCGTAAAGGCCACCGTGGTGACCTCCGCCGATGTTCCGGAGGACGTTGTCTACGCGGTTACAAAGGAAGTCTTTGAGAACCTCGATGAGTTCAAGGCTCTACACCCGGCCTTTCAGGTGTTGACCGAGGAGAACATGCTCGAAGGGCTCTCGGCGCCTCTTCATCCCGGCGCCGTCCGCTACTTCGAAGAAGCGGGCATGATCGACATGATCAACCCGAACCTGCTTCCCGAGTAACCATAGTTCCGAACACATCAAATGGAGGCTGCCCTTTACGGGGCGGCCTCCTGATTATCTGCCTGCCGAAAGCGGAGAATCATGGAAATATCCGAGTTAGAAAAGAAACCAATCCACGAAATCGTCGACGCGACGGACCACACCCGTACCGAGCGAAAGGTCGACAGCATAGTCATTGGGGTCATCTCGCTGGCCTGGGCGCTCTTTCAGCTATCGCTTCCGCGCTTCGTACTACTCGACAGCATCACGATACGGGCCATTCACCTTTCCTTTGCCATCGCCCTGGTCTACCTGAGCTTCCCGATGCTCAAGAAGACCGCGAAGACCATTCCCGGCTTCCATTCCCATTACCGGATCCCCATCCTGGACTACGTTCTTGCGGCCGTCGCAGCCGCCGCGGTGCTGTACATAGTCTTGGATTGGGAAGGCATCTCGATGCGGGCCGGGCGCCCCCTCGTCCGGGACCTCGTCGTCGGAGTTGCCATTATCGGTGCCCTCTTGGAGGCAGCCCGGCGGGCCATAGGACTGCCTATGGTCATCATCGCTCTTTTTTTTACCGCTTACGCCTTCTTAGGGCCCTATCTCCCCGGTTTCTTGGCTTACCGGGGCGTGTCGGTTACCAAGTACTTAAGCCAGATAGCCTTGTCCACGGAGGGCATTTACGGCATTCCCCTCGATGTCTCGGCGACGACGGTCTTTCTCTTCGTGCTCTTCGGCTCTATGTTGGAGAAGCTCGGCGCGGGGCAGTTCTTTAACGACGTTGCCATCAGCCTTCTCGGGCGCTTCAAGGGCGGCCCGGCGAAGGCGTCGGTGGTATCGAGTGGGCTCACCGGCATGGTGTCCGGCTCGAGTATCGCGAACGTCGTTACTACCGGAACGTTTACCATCCCCCTGATGAAGAAGGTCGGCTATCCGGCCCATACCGCCGCCGCAACGGAGGTTGCTGCCAGCACCAACGGCCAATTGATGCCGCCGATTATGGGGGCTGCGGCCTTTATCATTGCAGAGTACCTGGGAATAGGTTACCTCGCCGTCGTCCGGGCGGCCTTCCTGCCGGGGGTCGTCTCCTACATCGCCCTCTTCTACATCACCCACCTCGAAGCTTCGAAGCTCGGAATGCAGGGGCTCCCCCGGGAAGAGATCCCGGGCTTCTGGGAGATCTTCAAGAGCGGGTTTCATCATCTTATTCCGGTGCTGGTCCTGATTCACCAGCTTGCCGTACTACGCAGGTCGCCGAACCTCTCGGTTTTCAACGCCATTCTGGTGATGGTGGGAATCCTGGTTCTCCGGATCTTCTATTACGCGATGATCAACCGGGAGCATCTCGGACACGCGCTCCTTGCGGGACTCAGCCGGGTCGTGGAAGGGATGGTCGGCGGAACCCGGAACATGATTACCGTCGCCATGGCCACGGCTACCGCCGGCATCATCGTAGGAATCGTCAACATGGGAATCGGCAGCATGATCGTGCAGATCGTCGAGCGCCTGGCGATGGGGAACGTCTTCCTCTTGCTCTTGATAACCGCGGTGGTAAGCCTGATTATCGGGATGGGGCTCCCGACGACGGCGACGTACATCGTCATGGCCTCCATCACCGCCCCGGTCATCATCAACCTCGGCGGTACCATGGGACTTATTATCCCTGCGATCGCGGCGCACCTCTTTGTCTTCTACTTCGGGATCCTCGCGGACGACACCCCACCGGTGGGTCTCGCGGCCTACGCCGCCGCGGCCATCGCCGAGACGGACCCGATACCGGCGGGGATCAAGGGCTTTATCTACGACCTGAGGACGGCGGTCATTCCCTTTATGTTCGTATTGAACGCCGAGTTGCTCTTGATAAATGTCTCCGGTTTCTTCCAGGTCTCGATGGTTTTCCTGGCGGCGACCTTCGGCACCCTCGCCTTTACCAACGCCGTCCAGGGCTGGTTTATCGTCCGGAACCGGTGGTACGAGATACCGATCTTTGCGATAATCTCGTTGATGTTTTACCTCCCGGGCCGGGTGTCCGTGTGGCTCGGCATGGGACGGGATGTCCGGTATTGGCTGTACTTGGTGGCCTTGGCGATCTACGCCGGGGTAATGCTCCTGCAGCGCCTCCGGAGTAGAAATGGTGTCACCAACGCCGTTACCGGCTGAGGCCAAGCGCGCTCCGGAAATCTCGGTTCGTCCGACCCTGAGAAGTCTCTCGATATCCCCGACCCTGCGGATCAACGAGGAGGTTGCGGCCTACCGCCGGGCCGGGAGGGAGGTCTATCACATGGGTTTCGGGGAAGCGCCTTTTCCGGTCCACCCCGCGATCCGGGAACGTATCGCCACCTTTTCCGACAAGAACTCCTATCTCCCGTCGCTGGGGCTCCCGGAGCTTCGGGAGAAAGCGTCCGCGTATCTTCGACGGAAGCTCTCGCTCGACGCGACGGACCACTCGGTTATCGTAGGCCCCGGGAGTAAGGAGCTTATCTTCGACGTCCAGCTCGCCGTCGACGGAGATCTGCTCTTTCCCGCGCCGTCGTGGGTCAGCTACATTCCGCAGACCTATATTACCCGGGACGAGGTAATCCGGATTCATCTCGACCTTCAGGAGCACTACAAGCTTTCGGCGGACCGTCTCGACGAGGCGACCCTCCGGGCGAAGGAGCGGGGCCACAAGCCGACCAAGCTCATCTTAAACTACCCGAATAATCCGACGGGGCTCTCATACACCGCCGCGGAGCTTGCCGACCTCGCCGAGGTGGCCCGGAGCCATGAGCTTCTGGTCATTTCCGACGAGATCTACGCGCTTGTCAGTTTCGCGCAGGAGCACGTAAGCATTGCCCGGTACTATCCCGAAGGGACCATCGTGACGACGGGTCTCTCGAAGCATCTCTCCCTCGGTGGGTTTCGTCTGGGTATCGCCCTCTTGCCGGCGACCCTGGACCATATTCTCGGGACCATTCGCTCCATCGCGAGCGAAACCTTTTCCAGCGTTTCGTCGCCGATCCAGTACGCCGTCCTCGCGGCCTTCGAAGAGTCGCCGGAGATCGAAGAGTACATCCGGCGCTGTACCGAGATTCACGGAGCCGTCACCAAGTACGTTTGGCGTAAGGTCCGAGAATGCGGCGTCGACTATCCGAAACCCGCCGGCGGCTTCTACCTCTACCCCGATTTTTCCCATTTCCGCAGGGATCTCGCCGACCGGGGGATTTCGACCAGCGAGGAGCTCGCCACCCGGCTTCTCTCGGATGTCTCGGTGGCGTCCCTCCCGGGAACCGCCTTCGGCGACCTCCCGGAAAACCTCCGGTTGCGGCTCTCCACCGTAGACTACGACGGCGCTCGGGCCCTCGAGGTATACGACAGTCCTGCCACCTGGACCGAGGGCCGGACCGACGAGTTCGTGGAGACGGCGTGTCCCAACGTGGCCGAGGCCTGCCGCCGGCTCCAGCGGTTCTTCGGCGTCTGAGGCTTTCCTCGAGGTCTGTCGATCGATAGATTAATGCAATGCTAAACCGTTCCCGGCGAGTCCTCGAAGGCCATCCAGGCCGGGTTCTTCTGTCGATGGCACTGCCGATGATGCTCGGGGTCTTCGGTATGGTCGCCTTTAATCTGGCGGATACCTACTTTGTCGGTCGCCTCGGGACCCTTCCACTTGCCGCCTTGAGTTTTACCTTTCCGGTTGTCTTCGTTATCGCGAGCATCTCGATGGGGCTCGGTATCGGGACCTCGTCGGTGGTATCTCGGGCCATCGGCGCAAGTAGCCGGGAAGAGGTCCGGGACTTGACCACCAGCGCGGTTGCCCTGGCCGTCATCGTCGTAACCTTCTTTGCTGCCGTTGGATTTATCTTTCTGGACCCGGTTTTCCGCTCCCTCGGAGCCGGCCCGGAGGTGTTGCCGCTTATTCGCGAGTATATGACTATCTGGTTGGTGGGTATGCCCTTTGTGGTGATTCCGATGGTCGGCAACAACGCGATTCGGGCCACCGGGGACACCACGACCCCGGCGCTCGTAATGCTTACCGCCGCAGGGCTGAACATTCTCCTCGATCCCATTCTGATCTTCGGGTGGGGCCCGATCCCGGCCCTCGGGATCCGGGGAGCCGCGATTGCCACGGTATTCGCCCGGGCGACGACCCTGGTGGTTTCGCTGTGGGTCTTGGCGGTCCGGGACAAGATGCTGGTCTTGCGGCTTCCACGGAGGGCCGTTCTTCTCGACGCGTGGAAACGGGTCGCCTTTGTCGGGGTCCCCGCGGCGGCGACGCAGTTGATTACGCCGGTCTCCCTCGGAATCGTTACGCGGTTGGTCGCCGGATTTGGGACCGCGGCCGTCGCCGCTTTCGGCGTCGCCTCCCGGATCGAGACCTTCTCCCTCGCCTTCGTCCAGGCCCTCGGGAGCGTGAGCACCCCCTTCTTCGGGCAGAACTTCGCGGCAGGGAACCGGGACCGCCTGTTGACCGCGACCCGGTGGGCCACGGTCTACGCCGTCGGCTGGGGCGCGGTCCTCTACGCGGCGGTGCTCGTCGCCGGAGAGGCTCTCGCCGCTATCTTTACCGACGACCCCAAGGTAGCCCGGATTGTCGTCCGGTATTTGGTTATCGTCGCCGGGAGTTACGGCCTTCAGGGCCTGGTTCTCTTCGGTGCCTCGGCCTTCAACGGTCTAAACCTTCCGCTCCGGGCCGCCACGGTGGCTCTGGTCCGTCTCTTTGTCGTCTACATCCCGCTGGCGCTCGTGTTTCGGGCGCTATTCGGGCTCTCCGGCATCTTTTGGGGCGCCTTTGGAGCAAACGTCTGCGCGGGGCTCTTGGCGTTTGTTTGGACGCGGAGGACGGTTGCCGAGGTACCGGCGGGGTAGCTCCCTGGGTGCGGGCCGCTGCCCCTCGGCGGGTAGCCGGCCCGCTGCGTCGGGTCAGGCGAACATATCTACATTGTTCCCCAGGGCCGGATCGTATTGGTTGATAGGCTCATTAGGCGCCAAAGCGGTTGCGGGTTGGTCCACCGGTGGGGCGAAGCCGTGATTTAATCCCTGGGCTTCTGAGGCCTGCGTGGCTTCCGGGAGGGGGTTGTCGGGCCCAAGGTCCCGGCCCCATATCCCGGTTTGCTCGTAATTTACGGTCGGTTGGATCGTGTTTGTCATGGTTTCCTCCTTACCCAAAACCTACGAATAGGATTGCCCCGAGGTATATAGTCCTGATTGGTTAATTACGGTCCTTCGGTTACGCGAACAGATCCACCCGGTGCCCCCGGAGGATAGGTACAAACGCGTCCGCGGCTGAGCTGATGGGAGCCACGAAAGCCTCTTCCGGGCGGCGGGCTTCCGCTGCGGCGGTCGGAGCAGCCAAGGGGTTGTCCGGTCCTGGGTCCTGGCTCCAGACGGCGCTCATGGTCGGGTTGGCGTACCGAGGCGTGACGCTTCGTGCGTAGATCCTCGTCAGTTGCTCGGCGTGGACTGTAGGACCTGTCATCGGTACCATCGATATCTCCTAAACAAATGATAGTAAAAATCCAGTCGACTCTGTATAGGCCGGATGGCCTACCATCTCATTCGATCTACCGCAACGTGTTGGCATTCCGACCATAACCGGGAATAGTGAATCTATGACCAAAATCGATAACAACCGGCTCAACAGGCGATGGGATCTCGTCGCCTTCGGTATTATTGTGAATACCTGCCTTGGGACGGTCTATTCCTGGTCGGTCTTTCGAGAGCCCCTCGAAGGGGCCTTGGGCTTGTCCCCGGCTCAAAGTGGAATCCCGTATTCCGTTTTCCTCGCCGCCTTCGCTTTCTCAATGCCCCTCGGCGGAGAGATGATGGGCCGCCTGGGCCCCCGGGGAACTCTCTTCGCAGGAGGGCTTTTGCTTGGGATCGGCTGGATAAGCTCCGGCCTTACGGAGCAGCTTCTTCTTGTTACGGTAATGTTCGGTGTTCTCGGCGGCGTCGGAGTCGGCTTGAGCTACGGCGTTCCCTTGGCGGTTGTCGGCAGCTGGTTTCCCGCTCGCCGGGGGTTGGCCATGGGGCTTACCCTCACCGGCTTCGGGGTCTCGCCCTTCGCGACTGCCCCCCTGGCGACTCTTCTTATCGGCGAGCTCGGGGTGCGGACCGCGATGCTCGTTCTCGGCGTAGTCTTTATGCCCCTGATTTCGCTCCTGTCGCTCTTCTTCGTCGTGCACTCCGGTAACTCGCCCGGCCATCTGGACGTGGCCACTGGGTCCCACCTGACCCTACGGAAAATGCTCAGGACCGGACGGTTCTACGCCTTGTGGTTTTGCTACGTTATCGGGACGCTCTCGGGGCTCACGGCCATCGGCATGACCGCATCCTTCGGTCGGGAAGTCGTCGCGCTTTCCTCCGCCACCGCCGCCGGAGCAGTTGCCGCCTTCGGTATTCTCAACGGGGTGGGCCGCCCCCTCTTCGGAAGCCTTCACGACCGTCTCGGCACCAGGCTGACGGTGGTTCTCTCGTTTCTGCTGATCGCTTCCGGCGCGTCCCTGTCTCTGTTGGCCCGGGCGGGCGCCGCGCTCCCGTTTTACCTGGGTTTCGGAATCCTCTGGTTGATGCTCGGAGGCTGGCTTGCTATTGCTCCGGCCGCCACGACGCACCTCTTCGGCTCGACGCATTACGCTCGGAACTACGGGGTCATGTACACCGCTTACGGAGTCGGCGCCCTCGCCGGGGGGAGCGCTTCGAGCCTGTTCTACGGCCGCTTCGGTTCGTACCGACCGCTCTTTTTGCTGATCATCCTGCTATCGGCCGTTGGTATCTTAGTCGCCGTCACGGCACTTCGGCCGCGCCGGGGCTAATCTGCCGTCCTTCAGCTCCCACCGGCGCGCTCGAGGACTTCGACAGGCTCCATATAGCGGTCGTAGATGCGCACGTCGGACATTACCCCGTTGAAGCGCCGGCCATTGCCGGGTATCTGGGTGCCCACAACCACATCACCATCGGAGCTCCTGAACGGGTAGTTCGCGGCAATCGTGGTCTGGGTCGAGGTAAATCCCGCGGTTATCTGCGTAACCACATCGGTTCCGTCGACATATATGTGCGCCTCGTCGTTATTCCACGTGACGACGACGTGGGACCAACTGCCGGTCGCGAGGACATGGTTGGTGTGTACCAGCACGAGTTGGCCCCCGGCGCTGGTCATTGCCAGCATCAGGCGTCGGCCCCCGTCGTATTGAAAGGAGTAGCCCTCGTCGGACCAGTCGGGGTTTGTACCCTTATGGATGATTCCCGCCCAGGCAACGTTGGTCGTCGGCTTGAGCCACGCTTCGATCGTTCCGTCGTGGGTTAGATCGTTACTCGGTTCGGCGGGGATGATCAGATAGTCCTCCGCGTTGTCGAACTCCATACCCGTCCGTACGCCGTCGTCTACGATGGTCGGCGTCCCGTTTACCTGAATCGGCGAGTCCGGCGGGATGTCCTCGCCGAATGGGAGCCCCACCACAATTTGCTCCTCCGGGTCCTCGTAGACGCCGCTCGGCGTTTCTGGGCCCAGCAGGGCTTGGCTTCCGGTCGGCCGCGTCCTGCGGCCTCCCTCCAGCCCGCCTCGGGGGCTCTCGGCACATCCTGTGCCTCGGCGCTCCAGGTATTCGCGCCGCCCCCTCGTTTCAAGCCCTGC
>JBKHCS010000171.1:0-4976 GCA_046541715.1 Spirochaetaceae bacterium | reverse complement strand
TAAGGAGCAACGACATGCAGTTAGAGATCCGCGACCTCCGCGCGTCCATAGACGGTACGGAAATACTTCAAGGGGTCAACCTCTCCCTGAAGTCCGGGGAGATTCACGCACTCATGGGACCCAACGGTTCCGGGAAGAGCACCCTGAGCAATGTGATGTTCGGACATCCGAGCTACGAGGTGACCGGGGGGGAAATTCTCGTCGACGGGCAAGACATTCTCGAGCTCGAAACCAACGAACGGGCCAAGCTCGGCCTCTTCCTCGCCTTCCAGTACCCGGTCGAGATATCCGGGGTGACCGTCGGTCGGTTTCTCAAGCGGGCCACCGAGATCCGCTTGGGCGACGAGGCAGGGGGAACCAAGGCGTTTATCAAAAGGCTCCGGGAATCGATGGATTTTATGGAGATGGATCAACAGTTCATCAATCGCTATTTGAACGAGGGCTTTTCCGGCGGTGAAAAGAAGCGGATGGAGATTCTCCAGCTGCTGATGCTCAAGCCGAACTTCGCCATCCTCGACGAGACCGATTCGGGTCTCGATATCGACGCCCTAAAGGTGGTCGCCCGGGGGGTGAACAAGCTCCGGGGAGAGGACTTCGGCGCCCTCATCATCACCCACTACCAACGGATTCTAAACTACATCCGTCCGGACTTCGTCCACATCATGTACCGGGGGCGCATAATAACCTCCGGTGGCCACGACCTCGTCGAAAAGCTCGAGGCGAACGGCTACGAGTGGATCAAGGAGCAGTACGGAATCGACATGGAGGAGGAACCGCATGAGCAACCCGCAAGCAACGGTTGACGTTGGCGAATATAAATTCGGCTTTCACTATCCCGACAAGCCGGTTTTCAAGACGCGCAAAGGTCTCGACGAGGAGGTGGTCAAGGCCATCTCGGCTCACAAGGAAGAGCCCGAGTGGATGACGGAGTTTCGTCTCAAGTCGCTTGACGCCTTTCAGTCGAAGCCGATGATCAACTGGGGGGCCGACCTCTCGGATCTCGACTTCGACGATCTCTACTACTACTCTACTTCTTCCAAGAAGAAGTGGGAGAGCTGGGACGACGTTCCGGAGGACATCAAGAACACCTTCGACCGCATCGGAATCCCCGAGGCGGAGCGCAAGTTCTTGGCGGGGGTCGGCGCTCAGTACGACTCCGAGATGGTCTATCACAACATCAAAGAGGAGCTCTCCGAGAAGGGAGTCGTCTTCTGCGACCCCGAGACGGCGATCCGGGAGCATCCGGAGTTGGTGCGGAAATACTTCGGGACGATCATCCCTTACAACGACAACAAGTTCGCCGCCCTCAACAGCGCGGTCTGGTCCGGGGGGAGCTTCGTCTACGTTCCGCCGGGGGTTCACGTCGACATTCCGCTCCAGGCCTACTTCCGTATTAACAGCGAAAACTTCGGTCAGTTCGAGCGGACCCTCATTATCGCCGACGAGGGAAGCTTTGTTCACTACGTCGAGGGATGCACCGCGCCGATCTACTCGACCGATTCTCTCCACTCGGCGGTGGTAGAGATTATCGCTCTGAAGGGCGCCCGGGTGCGTTACACGACGATCCAGAACTGGTCCGGGGATGTCTACAACCTGGTAACCAAGCGGGCCGTCGCCTACGAGAACGCCACGGTGGAATGGGTCGACGGAAACATCGGTAGTAAGCGCACGATGAAGTACCCGGCGGTTTACCTGATGGGCGAAGGGGCCCACGGCGAGGTCCTTTCTATCGCCTTCGGCGGCAAGGGGCAGGAGCAGGACACCGGCGGCAAGTGCGTTCACGCCGCGAACAACACCAGCTCCGTCATTACTTCCAAGTCGATCAGCAAGGACGGCGGAACGGCAAGCTACCGGGGACACATAAAGGTTAACGAGGGCCTTACCGGGGTTCGTTCCCACGTGGTCTGCGACGCATTGATCCTCGACCCCGAGTCGACCAGTAATACCTATCCCTACATGGATATTCAATCGGACGACGTAACCATCGAGCACGAGGCGAAGGTCTCGAAGATCTCGGAGGAACAGCTGTTCTACCTGATGAGCCGGGGTATGGACGAGGCGGAAGCGTCGATGATGATCGTAAACGGCTTTCTCGAGCCGCTGGTAAAGCAGCTGCCGATGGAATACGCGGTGGAACTGAACAGGCTTATCGAGCTCGAGATGGAAGGCTCCGTAGGTTAACAAGATGGGAATACCCGAGGCGCGGACCTACACCGGGACGCAGGACTTACACGCATTTATCGAGACGCAAGCCGAGCCGGAGTGGATGCTCTCCCTCCGGCGCCGCGCCCTCGAGGATTTTAAGCGTATGGAATGGCCGACGACCTCCGACGAGGAGTGGCGTCGGAGCGACATCTCCAACTACGACTTCGACGGCTACAGCTACATGACGGTTTCCGACGCGGTGGAGGCGCGCCTCCCGGGAGAGGGCATCGGTGGCCTCCTCGACTTTGTCGACGGGCAGTGTGTTCGCCGGGGACTCCGGCCGGAGATCGAATCGCAGGGAGTCGTCTTTGAATCGCTGAGAACCCTCCTTGCGAGAGAGGTCGCGAACCACGACGGGAGCGTTCACCGGATAAGCCGTCTTCTCGAATCGCTCCTCGGTCGTGCCATCGAACGGAGCGACAACCGGGTCACGAGTTGGCACTACGCCTCTTGGACCCACGGCATTCTTCTCCACGTTCCGAAGGGTGTCCGCGTTACCGAGCCCTTTGTTATCGACTTCCTCGAGCAGGGGGACGGCAGCTATTCGGCGCCGCTTGTTACGGTGATTATCGAAGAAGACGCCGAGGCGAGCCTTATCCAGCGGGTCCACGGGAAGGCCGACGGAGAGGTTCTCCTGAACGCCGGGATGGCGCTGACCGTCGGGGATAACGCGGCCTTCCGCGTGGCGACGGTCAACACCTTGAACATCGACTCGAGCGTCTTTAGCCACGGGTTCGGGTGGATCGGCCGGGACGCCCACGTCCACCACGGGTCCCATCTCTTCGGCGGGATGTTCACGAAGGCGCGGTTCGACGGAATTCTAGATGGGGCCGGGAGCGACGTCATGCTCGACGGGCTCTATTTTCCCCATGAGGACCAGCACATCGATCTCCGGACCGTCCAGGTGCACAACGGGCCCCATGCCAACAGCCGCACCTTCTACAAGGGCGCCGTTCGGGACGAGGCTCATTCCATCTATCAGGGGATGATACGGGTGGCCCACGAGGCCGTTGGGACCGACGCATACCTGACGAACAATAACCTTCTCCTGAACGACGGCGCGAGAGCCGATTCGATTCCGGGGTTGCAGATTAGCACCGACGACGTAAAATGCAGTCACGGCTCGACCACGGGCCGTTTGGAGAAAGACCAGCTCTTCTACCTCGAGTCCCGGGGCTACCCCCGGCAGGAAGCAGAGACGATGCTAATCCAAGGGTTCTTCGAAGAAGTGGTCGCCCGGGCTCCGGAAGGTATTCGCGACGAAATCCGGGAGATTGTCGCCGCTCGGGCCTTAGAAGAGTACGAGGAGTAGCGGGGTATGGCCCAATGGCGGGAGGCCGTTCGTCTCGACGGGTTCTCCAAGACGTATAAGTTTGTGCATCGGAGAAAGGAGATCGCTCTGTTCAAGCTGGAGGATGGAGTATACGCCACGGACAACTCCTGTTCCCACGAATACTCCCCCTTGTGCGAGGGCATGATCGTCGGGAACGACGTCTACTGCCCGAAGCACGGCTCGCGGTTCGATATCCGCACCGGTGCCGTAAAAGACTTCCCCGCAACCCGTCCGGTCAAGACCTTTCCGGTCAAGGTAGAAGACGGCGTTGTCTGGGTTAAGTGCTGATACCCGCCGCGCCGGGGTATTGCGTCAGGCCGCGGAAATAGGTCGCGCCGCAGAGGCTATCCGCGCCGGCCGACTCGTGGTCTTTCCCACCGAAACGGTCTACGGCCTCGGGGCGAACGCCCTCGACGCCGAAGCCGTAGCGCGCATTTTCGACGCCAAGGGCCGTCCCGGCGACAACCCTCTCATCGTCCACATTGCCGATATCGCAGAGCTTTCCACCGTCGTAAAGGACCCGCCGGAGGTAGCCTACAGGCTCCTCAAACACTTCTCCCCGGGTCCCTTGACCGTGGTACTCCCCCGGAATCCGAGGATTCCCTCCGCCGTCTCCGCAGGGCTTCCGACCGTTGCCGTCCGCATCCCGAGCCATCCCGTCGCCCGGGAGCTTATCCGGCTGGCCGGGGTGCCGATTGCCGCGCCGAGCGCCAACCGGTCCGGCCGCCCGAGCCCGACGGACGTGGAAACCGCCCGGCGGGACCTTGGGGACCGCGTGGACATATACCTCGACGGCGGCCCCTGTGAGATCGGGCTCGAGTCGACGGTGGTGCGAGTTCAGGGAGCTTCGGTCGAGGTGCTCCGAGAAGGGGCCGTCACCCGGGAGATGCTCTTTGAGGCGCTCGGACGGTCGGTCGGGGGCGGCCGGGCCGGCCGGGGCGCTCCATCTTTCGCCGCGGAGAGTCCCGGGACGCGGCACGCCCACTACATGCCGAAGGCGAGGGTCGTTCCTTTTGAGGAAACGGGGTCCAGCGACGACAAGGGAACTCCGGATGCTTCGGAGCCCGTCGCTCTCTTGTTTCTGGGCGAGATGCCGGACCTTCCGGAGCTGCGTCACCTCCGGGACCCGATAACACTGCTTGCGTACCCGTTCGGCTCCCTCGAGGAGTACGCGAGGTCCCTCTACCGGGTCTTTCGGGAGGCGGATGAAAAGGGATGCGCGCGTATCTACGCCGAGTTGCCCCCGGCCCGGGGAATCGGCCGGGCGCTCCGGGATCGCATCCTCCGGGCATCCGGATTCGCGAATAGTTAGCCGAATTTTTTGTTACTTTTTGCGGCCTCTGTGGTTTCCTTATATGAAAGACAGTGTGTCTTTTTCTGCCTCCATTCTTTTCGCTTCCAGGGGTTTTTACCTCCTTTCCCCTGGGAGCTTTTTTTT
>JBKHCS010000170.1:0-5021 GCA_046541715.1 Spirochaetaceae bacterium | reverse complement strand
ATGCCGGTCCTTTACCTTCCGGAGCGTCTCGGCATCTATCTGCTTGGTCGTCGCGACGGGGTAGCCGGCGTCGACCCAGGAGTCGAAGTCGGCGAGGTAGCCGACGATGTTGTCCAGGCCGATCCGGATGAGCTTGAGGACCAGGGAGGGCACCGACGCGCCGTCGGCGACAAGGACAATCGGCTCGTCATAGCTCAAGAGCCAGCCGGCCCAGTTGGAGAGCCCCGAGTCGTCGGGAATTCCCAAGGAGCCGGGAATGTGGCCCCCGACGTAGGCTTGGCGGCTCCGGGCGTCTACGATCTGGGCTTTTTGGCCCCGGAGCTCTTCGACCTTCTGGGGGCCGATCTCCGGGGGCGCCGGGAGGCTCCCGAGGATCGGAGGCCCGCTTCGGTTGAGTTTCTTCATCGTCGCGAAGTAGGTCGGCGGCTCCGGCTGGCCCTCCAAGAGCGCCGCCACGAAGCGATCCTTCCCTTCGATTCCAAGGGCCCAGTTGCGCTGCTTCTCGTAGCCGATGGTCGTGCTCGGAACCGACCCGAGGGCCTTGCCGCAGGCCGACCCGGCGCCGTGCCCCGGCCAGACTTGAACGTAATCCGGCAGGGCTCTAAGGCGACTGAGGCTCTCGAACATCTGCCCGGCGCCGACCTCCTTGCTCCCGGCTATGCCGGCAGCCTCCTCCAAGAGATCCGGGCGCCCGACGTCCCCGACAAAGAGAAAGTCGCCGGTAAAGAGCATCACCGGCTCGGTGGTTGCGGGAAGGTCGAAAAGAAGAAAGGAGATATGCTCCGGTGTGTGCCCCGGGGTGTGCAGGACCGAGAGCTTCAGGTTTCCGACCCGAACTTGATCGCCGTCCCGGAGCCCCGTATGGTCGAAGGCGTAGAGCCAGTCGGGTCCCCCCTCGTCGCTCAGTAACAATTCCGCTCCGGTAGCCGCAGCGAGCTCCCGGCTGCCGCTTAAGTAGTCGGCATGGATATGGGTCTCGGTAACTTTGGTAATCTTTAGCCCTTCGGCGGCGGCGGTCCTCAGGTAGGGGGCGACTTCCCGTCCGGGATCGATAACGATCGCTTCTCCGGTTGCCTGGCACCCCACGAGGTAGCTATTATGCGCGAGTCCGCCCTCGAAAAAATGCTTGAAATACACAATAACCTCCTATACCACTCCTACTTCCTGGACCGTGATCACCAGTCCCATTACCAGGACGAACCACCCGAAGGCGCGCTTCAAGAAGGCTCCGGGAATGCGTGCGGCCATCCTGGACCCCAGGATGATGCCCCCTATGGTAAGCCCGGCAAAGAGGGCGAGAAAGGGCCAGTCGATCGCCGTTGCCGCGCCGAGATCCCCTAAGAAACCGATAAGCGACTTCGCGGCGATTATCAAGAGAGAGGTCCCGACTGCTTGCCTCATCGGTAGCTTTCCGAGAACAACCAGAGCCGGTACGATCAAAAAGCCGCCGCCGGCGCCGACCAACCCGGTCAGGGTTCCGACGACGACACCCTCCGCGGCAATTCCGAGAAACCCCGGGGGACCCTCCGGCGGCTCCTCCACCAGGTTGCCGGACACCGGAAGCACGCCGGGGCGTCGGCGGATCATCGATACGGCTGCGAGAAGCATAATGACGGCAAAGAGCAACATAATCCCCGCATCCTTGCTAAGGGAAAACCTCGGGGTGGCCAAGAGAATCTCAGGAATCGCGGGAATAAGAACTCTCCGGGTCAAGTAGACCGCGATTAGCGAGGGAATCGCAAAGAGCACCGCCACCCTGATATCGACGTCTCCCCGGCGGAGGTAGCTTATCGCACCGACGACGGCTGCCAACCCGACGACGAAGAGCGAGTGGGCCGTCGCTTCGACGGCCGGAAGGCCGACCAAGTAGACCATCACCGGAACGGTAAGGATTGAGCCGCCGCCACCGAGGGTCCCCAGGACAAATCCGATAATCAACGCCGAAACGTAACCCGCTAGTAACATATAGTTTTCTGAATATAATAGTCAGAGATGCCGATGTCAACGCGGCGCCGGATCGCCGGACTCCTCGTCGGGCGCCGGTACCGTCGTCGCGTAGCCGCTGACGACAAAGGAGCCGTCTGCGAAACGCTTGGTAATCCGGGCGTCCATCGAGATCCAGGTCGTGCTTCCGTCCCGGCGTCGGGCCTCGTAGACAAAGCCCTCGACGGATCCGGTTTCGGCGATTGTCCTGATAAACTCCCGGCGTCTTCTTGGGTCGACGTAGAGTTGGCGCCCCAGATCGGTAAAGTACGCGACTGCCTCTTCGGGCGTTTCGCATCCCACCATCCGGGCCATAGCGGGGTTCGCGTCCAGGGCCTTTCCGGAAGAATGAGTTCGAAAGATGCCCGCCGGAGCCTCGTCGAAGAGGCGTCGGTAGCGTTCCTCGCTTTCCATCTCGCTCGTAATATCGTGGATTGCCGCCACGACCCGGCGGACGCGTCCTTGGTCGTCGAGCATCGGTGCGGCGTTGACGGACAAATAGCGTTTCTCTCCGGTGGGCCAAGCGATGCCGTGCCGCACGCCGTTTATCGGCCTCCCGGAGCGCATCACTCGGCGGAAGGGGTATTCCTCCGGGGCCAGGGGTAGGCCTTCGAGATCCGTCGCGACCCAGGCGGGGTCGTCGTAGAGGCGGTCCTCCATGCGCTCCCGGGAGAGCCCGAGAAAGGTCTCTGCCTGATCGTTCGCAAAGACAATGGCTCCTGTGGTGTCGAGGACGACGATGCCTACGGGACTCGTTTCTATGAGCTTGTTGAGAAAGTTTTCCCGGGATCGCACGTGCTCCTCGGTACGACGCAAGTCGGTCACATCCCTGGTCAGCCCGATAACGTGGGTTATCCGACCGTTCATCTCCAAGGGAACCAAACTGCTTTCGCCCACGCGCTCCTCGCCGGCGGAGAAGTAGCGGTGCTCGGTTCGGACGCGCTCTCCCTGGAACGCCCGATCCTCGTTTCGATGCCACTGCTCCCTTGTTTTCTCCGGTGCGTCCACCGCTTCGGCGCGCTTTCCCACAAGGTTCCCGACCCGGCGGCGGCTTTCGGCGTTCTGAACTACATAGACACGGTCGCGGTTGATCGCCCAAAATTCGTCGGGTAACGCGTCGATGGTGGTCAGGAGCCAATGCTCGTTCTCGGAGATTCGCCGGTGTGCCTCGAAGAGCTCGAAGGCCATCGTTATCGATTCGAGGAGGACAAATTCCCCGGCGGTCTTGAGAACGTAGCCGTACCGGGTAATGCCCTTTACCCGATCGACCATCTCCCTTTCCTGGTGTGCCGTCAGAAAGACTACCGGGAGCTCCCGGCGGGAAAGAATCCGCCGGGCCGCCTCGGTCCCGTCGATGCCCTCTCCCAGGTCGATATCCATCAGCACCAGATCGACGGACTTTTCCGAGACCGCAATGCTGACGGCCTCTTCCCCGGACTTCGCCCGGACTACGAGGTAACCGTTTTCCACCAGGAGCCGTTTTTCCGCGAGGGCAACAATTGTCTCGTCCTCCACGAGTAGGATCTTCCGCTTCCGGGGCTTCCGCATCAGCTAATCGTCCTTAAGCCAAGTATACCTACATATATCGGTTGATTTAGCGATTCCCCGCGTGCTAGAACGGTACGATGTCCACTGCATCCGAGAGATTCTACGCCGTTCTAGCCCCGTACTACGACGCGCTCTTTCCCCCGGAACCGGAGGTGGTAAGCTTTCTCTCCGAGAGCGGGGCGAAGCCGGGCGCCCGAGTGGCGGACGTCGCCTGCGGCACCGGCCTCTACTCGGAGGAGCTCCTGAATCGGGGCGTGGATGCCTGGGGCCTCGACGCGTCGCCGGACCTCGTTGACGCCGCCCGTCGCCGGACCGGCCGACCCGAGCGCTTTCTCCTCGGGGACATGCGGGACCTGAGTCCCCTGGATGGGATTCCCGGCGGCTCGAGGTGGGACCTTATCTACTGCATCGGACACTCGGTGGTACATCTTCCTAGCCTCGGAGCCGTCGAGACCTTTCTCGACGAGGCCCTCGGGCGCTTGGGTGCCGGGGCTACCGGCAGGGGCACACTGGTTCTCCAGTGGGTCGAGCTCTCGGGCCTGGCGGTAGGCGAGACGCGGAACCTGCCTCCGCTAACCGCCGGCCCCGTCGAAATGCAGCGCTTCCACACCCGCATAACCGAGGATTCGGTTCGTTTCGATATTCGCGTTCTAGAAGCAGGCGAGACGGTCGCGGAAACCTCGAACCGCCTTCTGCTCTTGCGGGATAGCGATGTGCTCTGCTACCTCGCCGGTCGGGGCCTCGAAACCGAGCTCTACGGCGGGTTCGAGGAGCAGCCGGTGGCTCCGGAGAGTTGGGTCCGGGTGGCGAGGGCTCGGGCGGGAGACTCCGGGGTCTCGGTGCCGGGTCCGGAAGCCGGCACAAAGGCGAACCCCTAACCGAGCAGTCGTAACAAGCGCCGGCCGACGAGCCCCTCGTCGGCGACGGCCCCGCTCAGGGCCAGGCCGTCGAGGAGCGACTGTGCGAGGGCAATATCCGTCTCCTCGGGGTCCCGGACCTTCCGGTTCCGGGCCGCAAGGTCTTGAATCGCCCGGCGGAGAAACTCCCTGCTCGGGCGGCCGGCGGCGGGGGTTCGCCTCATAATCAAGTGAAAAATCTCTTTGCGGCCGGCGGCAAAGGCGAGATGATGATGGATGACCGTCTCGAGACGCCCCGCCGCGTCCTCGCCGTCTATTGGGTCGACCGGCCAGTTTACCGACTCCTCGAGAAGCTCGGCGAGCCGGCGCTCCCCTTCGGCGGCGACGGCGTCGAGAAGCGCCTCCCGGTCTGCAAAGTGCCGGTAGAGGGCCGCAGAGGAGACCCCGAGACGCCGTGCCACGCCGCGAAGCGAAAGCCCCGCCTCGCCGTCGCTTTCGATCAGACCCAACGCCGCGGCGACCGCCTCCTGACGCAGGTTTCCGTGGTGGTATTTCTTGTCCGGTGTTGTTCCCGTCTTCCGGGGGGCAGGTTTTTTACTTGGGCTCATCCGCCGATGTTAGCACCGGCCACTT
>JBKHCS010000169.1:0-5044 GCA_046541715.1 Spirochaetaceae bacterium | reverse complement strand
ACCGACGAGTTCTACGCGCCGGTCCGGGCCATCGCGGATCAAAAAGGGGAGCCTGTGGCGACCTTTTCCATCGGTATGGTAGCGGGCGGGGGGGGCCGGGCATTGTCGGACCTTGTCGAGGCGGCGGACAAGGCACTCTATCAGGCGAAGAGGCACCGAAACGCAGTCTGCGTCGCCCGGTATCGGGAATCCGGAGACCGCGAGATTGTCGATTACGCGACCTACGTCGAAGAAATTCGCGACCAAGAAGCTTGACAGCACCTGTGGAGGCGGCTATTGTTTTCGCAATGAGTGCGTCGCACAGCCGCCCCGCAGCAAACCGGCTCCCGCTTCTCGGTCTTCTACTCGTTCTCGCTCTACCCGAAGACCCATTGAGGAGGGAGCTTCGACGACGACACCGACCTTAGGTCGACCGTTGTCGTACGGCGGCAAAAGCCCGCTATCGAGGTCCCTCGGTAGCGGGCTTTTTTTGTTGCGGCAAACAAAAGAACTCGGCGATGAGGAGGAGAGAGATGCCGAAATACGAACCCTTTAAGACCGTGGATCTGCCGGATCGGCAGTGGCCCCACAAGAGTATAGACGCGGCCCCGATGTGGTGCAGCGTCGACCTCCGAGATGGTAATCAGGCTTTGGCCATCCCGATGAGCGTCAAAGAGAAGCTCGAAATGTTCGAACTCCTCGTCGAGATAGGCTTCAAAGAGATCGAGGTCGGCTTTCCCTCGGCGTCGCAGATCGAGTTCGACTTCGTCAGGCGCCTGATCGAAGACAAGCGAATACCCGACGACGTCTACGTTCAAGTTTTGACCCAGGCCCGAGAGCACCTGATCCGGCGAACCTTCGAAAGCGTCCAGGGTGCGCCGAACGCCATCATCCACATGTACAACTCGACCTCCGCTCTGCAGCGCAAGGTCACCTTCGGCATGGAAAAGGAGCAGATAAAGAACATCGCGATAGAAGGCGCCCAACTCGTCAAGTCGCTAATGCCGACCCTCGAAGGCACCAACGTCCGCTTTGAGTACTCCCCCGAAAGCTTCTCCGACACCGAGACCGACTACGCCCTGGAGGTCTGCGAGGCGGTAATGGAGGTCTGGGAACCGACCACGGACAACAAGATTATCCTCAATCTCCCGGACACCGTCGAGTGGATTCCCTTCTACAAGCACGCGGACCAGATCGAGTGGTTCTGCCGGAACATGAAGAACCGGGACTTAGCGATCATCAGCCTCCACACGCACAACGACCGGGGAACCGGCGTCGCCGCGACGGAACTCGGATTGATGGCCGGGGGAGAGCGCGTCGAAGGCACCCTTTTCGGGAACGGCGAGCGTACCGGCAACCTCGATATCGTTACGGTAGCCTTAAACCGGATGGCCGACGGAATCGATCCGGGGCTCGACCTCTCGGACCTCCCGCGAGTGCGCAGGGTCTACGAGCGGACGACCCGGATGACTGTCCCGGCCCGGCAACCCTACTCCGGGGAGCTCGTGTTTACCGCCTTTTCGGGGTCCCATCAGGACGCGATCAAGAAGGGAATGGACCGTCGCTCGTCGGAGGGCGATCCGGACGCCCGGTGGGAAGTGCCGTACCTCCACATCGATCCACGGGATATCGGGCGAACCTACGACGCCATCGTAAGAATCAACAGCCAGAGTGGGAAAGGCGGCGTCGCCTACGTGATGTCCCGGGACTTCGGTTTCGAGCTGCCGAAGACGATGCATCCGGATATCGGCGGATTGATCAACCGTATCGCCGACGAGCAGGGACGGGAGCTGACCAACCACGAAATCTACGAAGCCTTCAACCGGGAATTCCTCCAACGCAGGGTTCCGATGGAGGTGGCAAAGACCTCCTTTCGCTACGTCGAGGACGGCGGTAACCGTCTGGGATGCACCGCCAAGGTCAAGAACGGCGGTGAAGAGGTGGAGATTTCCGGAGAGGGGAACGGTCCCATCAGCGCCTTCGTCCACGCCCTCGAGAGCCAGGGGTGGAAAGACTTCGACCTGACGGACTTCCACGAACACGCCATCGGCACCGGGGCGGACACCGAGGCGGTCGCCTACGTCCAGATCGAGCTTCCCGGTGGCAGGAAGTTCTGGGGCGCCGGAATCCACTCGAACATCGATACCGCCGGCATCAACGCCTTGGTGAGCGCCTACAACCGGGCTCACGGCTGAGAAAGGACCAGACCGATGGATACCGGCCGCCTTGGCTACACTCGCTCCTGCGTCCACGAGATCCTCGAGAGCGGCTACCACCTCGACTTCAACACCGTCGAGAAGGTACTCGACCATTACTTCTCGAAGGACTTCTTGCCGCAGTGGTACTTCCACGCCAATAGCCCGGCGGAAATCGCCAGCCACGTCTATTCGATAACCCAGCTCTTGACCGCTCAGAATCCCTACCTGACGGAGGTGAGCTCCGACGGCCGGGCGATTACCTACATTCTAAACGTCGGCCGCGATTACCCGGGACGCCTCGAGGGGATACTCCAGCAAAACGTCGCCATGGGAATCGGCTCCTTCGACGCGGTGCGAACCCGGTCGGGGATAGGGATTATAACCCTCGAGAAGCGCGGTAGGAGGCATATCGCAACGGGCCGCGTCGAACCCGCTGCTGCCGAAGCACTCTTCGCCGACGCCCGGGCCTACGGCTCCGCCGAGGGACACCGGCATACCGAGGAGTTTCTCCACTGCCTGACGCCGGAGTACATCCTCGAGGAAGTCGCAAGCACCGCGGTACCGCCGCGGATTCGCCGTCACCAGAGCCTCTTCGAGCGTGCCGTCGAAACCGAGGGACCGGTAATCATCGTCGAGGCAACCGATAAGGAGCGCCCGGGGGACAACGAGCGCCTTACCTCGGGAGAAACCCGGGTCGCCGTCGCCCTCAAGAACCCGCCCCGAGACTTCGCGATCGACGGCGTGGCGATGTTCACCCGGCATGGAATAAATATCCGACGGGCCTACCAGGACACCTTCCTCCCCTGTGCCGAGAACGACCACGAAATAGGGCTCCTCTCGATCTACGTAGACAACACCGCGCCGACGGACGCCGTCGTCGAAGATCTCCGGGAGCTCAGACCTCGGGTCCCCGGTCCCCCGGAGCGCACGACGATAACCGTCGTCGAGGAGGCCATCCGGAGCATCTCCCGGTTGGACGCCGAAGAAGGCGAGGTTGCCGACGCCCTGAAGACCCTCCGGACCATCGCCGCTGCCAACGGCGATACCTCCGCGCAGGAGGAGATCGGAGTCTTCCTCCTAAACTCCCTCACCGACTTTTTTGACGCCGCCGAGGGGTTGGGCATCGCGGACAACAACGCGGTTATGCGGATGCTTCTCCGCTTCGAGGCCTTCGAGGAGTTCTGGGTCGAGCACAACGAGGGCCGGAGCAGTCGCCATCTGCCGGCGTTTCGGACCAGGCACAACACCGCCCGGGGCACCGCGAAAGGGGGCTTGCGGATCGATCCGATTGTCGAGTTCGTCGAGGTGTCTGCCCTTTCGTTCATGATGACCTGGAAATGCGCCCGGTCCCGGATTCTCTTCGGCGGCGGAAAGGGGGGGCTCAAGACCACCCCCGACTACTACAAGAGCGACAAGATCGATACTTTCGACACCCTGGCGAACTTCGGTCGGGCGCTCTTCCTGGTGACCGGTCCCTTCCGGGACGTTCCGGCAGGGGATGTCGGCTGCGGTCCTCAGGAGGTCGGCAACATGTTCGAAGGGTTTAAGAGCGCCCTTCGGGACCTCGCCCTGATGGCCTACGGGGTCAAGCACGGGGCGACCCTCTTTGGAAACCGAGTGGTCTCGGCAACCGAAGCGCGGCACATCTTGAGAGACGGCTTCGGAATCGACTATCAGGACCGGAAGGCGATGCGGGAGTTGGTCTTTAGCGAGCGCTACCTGGAGCTGGTTGCCGCGGCCCATATTACCGGCAAACCCTTTATGGGCATTGCGGCCCGGGGCGGCGCGACGGGGCGGGGCCTCCTCTACAGCCTTCTCGCGGTGGTAACGAGGCTCCACCTCGACGGACGGTGGGAGTCGGCGGAGGCTCTCAGCGGTGCCGAAGAGGAGCTTCTTGGGAGGGTGGCCGCCTACACCGAGGACGCTATTCGCGCCGGAGGAGGCGCTCCCGTGGTTCCGGAAGAGAGATGGAGAGAGAGCAGCCCCTACCGCAAGCTCCTCACCGGCCGGCGAGTGGTCATCCAGGGTTCCGGAAAGGTGGGCGGTTCCCTCTTGGCGGAGCTCGAGCAGTTCGACGTCAACCTTATCGCGATAGCCGACAAGGACGGCGCCATCCTAGGGGACCGGATTCCGATTTCCGAGCTTTTAGCTCACCTGCGGAAGACCGGGAGCGTGGTGGGTTTCCAAACCAACGTAACCCGGACGATTCACGGCGGCTCAGAGGCCACGGAGATTCTCGAGCTTCCGTGCGACATTCTTGTCCCGGCAGCCCTGGAGAACGCCATTACGGCGAGGAACGCCCCGCGAATCGCGGCCCACGTCGTCCTCTGCGGGGCCAACGGTCCAAACACCTCAAAGGCGGAGCGTATCCTCTTCGAACGGGGGGTGGTCGTGGTCTACGATTTCCTCGCCAACGGCGCCGGGGTCATCGCCTCCTATTTCGAGTGGCTCCGTAACTTGGCGCAACGGCTGGCGTACGAGGCCGAAACCATCCGCCACGAGGGCTTCTCCTTCGACAGCATGGACCCCTACATCATGCCGGAGTTCCGCAGGCGGATCAAAGAAGCCCTCAGAGAGACCGAGGGCGAAGGGGTTACCGCGAAATGGAACGCGTTGATAAGGGACATCATGTTCTCCGCGGTAAACGACGACTACAACGCCGGCCGGGCGCAGGGCATCTCGATGAAGATCGCCGGCTACCGGAGCGCCATAGCACGGGTTCTGGTCGCCCTGCTCCTTAAGCAAGATGCACCGGAACGGGCCGTCCGATGGCCCACGATAAGCGAAACCACCCGGGCTTACCTCGAGCCTTACTTCGCCCACCCTGAGGCAGCTCTCTTCCACGAAAGCCCGGAGGAGCTGTATCG
>JBKHCS010000168.1:0-5051 GCA_046541715.1 Spirochaetaceae bacterium | reverse complement strand
GGCCGATCCGGACTACGACTACAGCCACGAGCAGCCGTTTCCGGACCGAGCCGCGGATCCCGAGGCTGTCGACCGTTACTTCAGGGAGATCATGCGGCGGGCGGCCGGTTTCCTGGCTCCGAATATCGCCAAGGCGTGATGGCCGATCCCCGGCCCGCGGTAGTCCGCGGAGTATTCTCCACCCACCCTTGACGGAAAGCTACATCCATATTCCAATGTACATTGGAATATGGAAAAGTCGTCGGACGAGTTCAAAGAGGTTGTGTATCAAGAGATAGCCAGGATGGTATCGGCGGCAGGTGACCCCCGGCGGTTGGAAATCCTGGAGCTCCTTTGCCAGTGCGAGCGGAACGTGGAAACCCTCGCCGCCATGCTGGGTGCCGGAATCACCACGACGTCCCATCATCTGCAGGTCCTCAAACGGGCCCGGCTTGTCACATCCCGCAAGGCCGGCCGATACGCCTATTACACCGCCACGGAGATGGCGCTCTCCCTCTGGAACAGTCTGTCGGACTTGGCGGCAAGAGAATCTGCTGTGGTCAAGTGCGCCGTGGAGGATCTCTTCGGGAGAGACGAAGGGGAGAACGAGGCTCTCGATTATGAGGAGCTTCAGCGACGTATAAGCGACGGAGAGGCGGTGCTTCTGGATGTCCGGCCGGAAGAGGAGTTTGCCGCCGGCCACCTGCCGCGGGCGCTGTCCATCTGCCTCGAGGAACTCGAAGGCCGCCTCGGAGAGCTGCCGCAGGACACGCCGGTCTTCGCGTATTGCCGGGACCGCTACTGCGTGCTCTCGCAACAGGCTACCGAGCTTCTGCGACGACACGGGTACCGGGTTACGCGCTTGCCGAAAGGAATAGCCGAGTGGAGGGCTTCCGGCCGTCCTCTCGAAACATCGCTTCTATAGAAATCGAAAAGGAGAAATCGCATGAAGACACTGTTTATTCTCAACGACGCCCCCTACGGAACCGAACGGAGCTACAACGGCCTCCGCCTCGCGGGCACCTTGGTAAAGCGCGAAGGCGAAGAGGTAAAGATGTTCCTTATAGGCGACGCCGCTTCCTGTGCCAAGAAGGGGCAGAACACGCCCAACGGTTACTACAACATCGAGCGCATGATGAAGTTGGTTACCTCCCTGGGTGGCGAGATCGGCGTGTGCGGGAGCTGCATGGAGGCCCGGGGCATTAACGAGGAGGAGCTCGCCGCCGGGTCCCACCCCAGCTCCATGGAGGAGCTTACCGACTGGACCATCTGGGCGGACCAGGTGATAACCTTTTAGAAAGCCGAAGCAGTGAGGCAAGGACCCGCCGGGTGGTGGCAGCGCGGGGAGAATCTCGTCGTGATGCCGTCCGGGAGCCTCTTCCGCTTTGACGGCTCGGGCCAACGCATTGCTCGGAGCGCGGGAATGTGATACGTTCGATACATGTATTTCGCTATTGAAGTAATATCTAAGCGTTTTTCGCCGGATCCGCAGCCAATGACGGATCTATGCGGGAGATAACGCGATTTCGCGATATTCCTCTGCCCGTCTCTCTGGCGCCGGCGGGATACGCCTCAATAATTGCGACGGACGTACCTGACGTACCCATTCCATACACGCTCTGTGGTGTAGTCGGAAATCATCATCCACCGGCTGATCCAAAATACTCGGCGGGAGGGTCTCCCCGGGTTGGATGGCGACTGTTCTCTCCCCGTTACTATCCCGGTGACACACTCGCCGACCACCTCACGTTTGCACTCAAATATGAGGGAGTCAATCTCATCGTCCTAAAGGCCCTCTTCTCGGAAATAGACGCCGCCGTTGTCCAAGCGTTCGTTCGAGCCAAGCCCACGGGAGTCTACAGCCGTCGCCTTTGGTTCCTCTTCGAGTGGCTCACGGGAAGGCGTCTGAGCCTTCCCGACGCTACCCGGGGTAACTACACGCCCGTGGTAGACCCTGACCGGCAGTACGCCGTGACCGGTACCCGTGTTTCTCGGCAACGGGTCACCAACAACCTCCCGGGGACGCCCAGTTTCTGTCCCATGGTAGCCCGGACGGCCACATTGGATTCGTATTCGGAAGAATCCCTCCTGGAAAAGGCGAATGACGTCATCGATCACGTTCCCCGGGATATCATCGCCCGAACGGCGGCGTTCCTCCTCTTGAAAGACTCACGCTCAAGCTTCGCGATCGAGGGAGAATCGCCCCCCCACAGCAGGATCGAGCGATGGGGACGTATAATCGGCCAGGCGGGCACGATTCCCGTCACCATCGCCGAACTGCAACGGCTGCAGGAAACGGTGGTCGGCCGCTCCCGGTTCGTCATCCCGGGACTTCGAACTGAGGGTGGGTTCGTCGGCGAGCACGACAGGGAGACCGGTACCCCGATTCCGGAACACATCAGCGCACGGCCGGAAGACCTGTCGAACCTTATGGCCGGTCTCACTATCTATACCGAGGAGACCGCGATGGACCTGCCGGCGCTCGTTGCGGCGGCGGGGGCAGCTTTCGGGTTCGTCTACATCCACCCCTTCTCCGACGGAAACGGACGGATTCACCGGTATCTATTCCACCACGTTCTGGCCCGCAAGGGGTTCGGCGCGCCCGGTATCGTCTTTCCGGTCTCTGCTGCATTACTGTCGCGCATCGACGAGTATCGGAGTGTACTGCAGAACTGGTCACATCGCCTGCTGCCGCTCATTTCATGGGAAGAAACGGAGGACCACAATGTGCGAGTCTTCAACGACACCGCCGACTACTACCGGTACCCCGACCTAACGCCACACGCGGAGTTTATTGCTTCATGTATCGCACAGACGATAGAAGAAGACCTGCCCCGGGAGACGGCCTTTCTCCAGGCTTACGACGCGTTTCGCCGCGGGGTGACCGCCGTTATCGACATGCCGGATCGCACTATCCACAATCTCTTTCGTTTTCTGGAGTCCAACAACGGGACTCTCCCCGAAGGGCGACGAAGACGCGAATACGCCGATTTGACGGAAGCTCAACGTGCGGAAATCCACCGACTCTATGCGCGGTATACCAAGCAGATGGCGTTGCAGCGCATTCTGGAGCAGCCCCGGGATTAGCTATTGACGGTATGCGCAGAACGATAATCCCGAATCCGGGGGCGTCGAGTCTCGATGAACGCGGATCCCGGGCCGGAGGCTTCGGCGTTCCGGGTCAGTTCTCTGATATCCTTTATCCGGGAGACGACGTCAGGCCGCCGCCAGGAGGACGCCACCGTGATATGATTCTTCCGGTAAAGGGAGGTCTCAAATGGCACAGTCATGGCAGCGCTTTCGTCGGTGGCTTCACAACTTCTTTGATACCGGGCCCGATGCCCCCTCTGCCCGTTCCACGCCGGTCAGCGGCAAAGCCCCGGAGACCGGGCCGGCCGCGGCTCGGGATCTGGTATCCGGCTTCTACGCCGGCCTTTCCCGGGAAATCGCCTCCCACCGCAACTACGAGTCGGAAATGTCCGAGGGGGTCGATCGAGACTCGGCTTTCGTGGCGCGCTTCGACCCCGCCCCGTACGCGAAGCGGCTTGTCGAGTTCTTTCGGTCCGGCAAGCTCCTCGGACCGGCGGTAAACGACGGCGCCTTCTACGCCGTCCCGATGGTAGTGATGTTTCCCGACGCGGAGACCCGGGGTCGCCTCGGATGGAGCCTTCGGCGGAAGCTCTTTGCCTCGCTGCTGCGTACCATGAGCGACGAGGCGAAGCTTCCGGTTTCCGAGTTGGCCAAGCGCTACTTCGAACGGATCCATCACACCGGCTTAGACGTTCCGGGTACCACGAAGCAGGAGCTGATCGAAGGCCTCCGGGATGTGTTGCACGAGCTGGAGGTAGACGCGAGCATCGCCCAACGCACCGGCAAAATGCCGCGACTGTCGGAGGCGGAAACGGCGAGCTTCCTCTCGGACCTCCTGAGCCGGCTAAGGCTAAAGAAGCGTACCGACGTTCTTCGGGCGATCAAAACTCGGAGCGACGTCGGCGCTTTCTTTTCGATGTTCTTTGCACTCTTTCTGTTCCTGGCCGTCCTTGGGGCCGCCGCCGCGTCGGCTGTCGGAGGGGCCCCAGATGTCGTTTTCACCGCGCCCCCGGATCCCCTCTTCGGCCTGTCCGAAACCGTGGCGAGCGTCCTTCCATTGCTGCTCCTGTTGATCTTCGGCGTCGGCTCCGCGATGGCCGCCTACCGCCTCGGCTCCCATTGGCGCGGGCGGAGCCTCCGCGCAACCTTGCGCTCGGCGGTCAAGGCAGGACTGGTAAGCGTCGACGCAGTGGCGAAGTATTTCCGGGAGAAGTTCGAGGTAGAGTGGCGGCTCTAGTACCCGGTGCGGTGAATCGCCGGGGCCATCCTTGCATAAGGATAAACCCGAATCCGGGGGCGTCCATCCCGACTTCGAACGGCGCCCTGACCATGGTAGGACAGACCCCGGCGCGTAGCCGGCTACGTAATGAGCCGCAGGCCAAGGGGCACAAAGGGCGCGAAGTCCTCACGGTTTTCCGTTGCCAACTCGGCCTCCGCGAGAATAGCGGTCCCGGCAATCATTGCATCTACTCGGAGTGACCGGCGGCGCCCGGCAGCATTGAACAAGCGAGTGGCTTCGACCGCCTCCGGATTCCCGAAGGGTAGCACGCGTCCGTGAATTGTCCGCCGGACCACCTCGATCCCGACCGGATCCACGGGACCCGAGAGAAACTCGTAGAATGCGATAGCGCTGGTACATAGCTCGATGCCGCCGTCAATCCAGCCGTCGACACTTTTAGCCTCCGGAGTGCCCTCCACCAGCATCCGAAACAGGTAGTTCGCGTCGAGGAGAATCACGAAGAGCTTCTCCATTGCCGGCGATCCTCCCTCACTTCCTCGAGGTACGCATCCGCTTCTTGTGGATTCAGCTTTCCGGATGCACGATAGCTTCGCAACTGCTCTCTCACTTCCGACGCCGCGTCGCGATCCTCTCTCTCGGCAATCTCGACGGCACGCCGCACCACTTCGGCCTGCGACACGTCCCACCGCGCGGAAAGACGGCGCAGCCGCTCGATCGTCCGGCCGTCCAGAGCAAAGCTGGT
>JBKHCS010000039.1:0-25819 GCA_046541715.1 Spirochaetaceae bacterium | reverse complement strand
AGCCGAACCCCCGGTAAATGCGCGAAATGTGCCGCTTTCTTCGCCGTCGATCAGAAACGCAATAAGGGCGGAGGTGTCTAGGAGGGTCACGTCTCCTTGCCGCTTCGCCAAACTCCGCGCACCGCCGCCACGCGGCGGTGTTCGGCATCCGCCGTCGTCTCGTCCTTCTCGGAGCCCCTGAGCTGCCGGGCGATTTCGGCTTTGGTTGTAGCCGGTCCCCCGAAGTAGTTCCGCAGCGCCCGCTCTATGACGGCGGAATAGCCTTTCTCTCCCCGGCGCGTGGCTTCCTCCACGAGCTTCTCCCGCAAACCGTCGGGGATCTCTACTGTCGTTCTCACGAGAGAACGATGGCATGCATACACATGCATGGCAAGCCGCGCCCGGGCCGCCGCCACTTGCGGCCCCGGCGGTCGCCGGGGTGCGGCGCTTTCGCCGGGGGCTCAAAACCCGATCGGAATAACCTCCTGTTCGACGCCGATGCCGGTCTCGCCTATGGCCGCCGCGAGGGCTCCGAGGTTCGGGAGGTGGACGTCCTTTAGGCGAGCCAGGGCGGCTTCCGGCAGGGGGCGGCCGTAAGGCAGGTAGCGGCGATAGGTCGCCTCGTCCATGGAGAAGGGACGGACGGCGATGCCGGTTCCGGCGGCCAGCTCCTGGAGGATCAAGAGGCCGTCGGGATCCATGTCGCCGAAATGTAGGACCGCCGATGCCTCCCGAGCCAACAGTACGAGGAGGGCTCGGACCGCGTCCCCGGGGTGTCCCGCGGTGTAGACCACCGCAGACGGCGGCGCGCTTTCGCCAAGGCTCTCCCACCCCCGGCGGGCCGCTTCGGTCACGGCGTAGAAGCTCTCCTTGTTCTCCACCGAAAGCACCCAGGGGCTATCGGTGCGCTCCGGGTGCCGGAGGTGGAGCGCGCCTATGGCCCGGATGGTCTGAAGGGGCGCCGTCAGAGGCTCTCCCGAGAGCTGCCACGGACCGGCGGGGAGGCTCGCCGAACCGAAGAGGGAGAAGCTTACCTCGGGGTAGGACCGCTTAAGGCCGAGGCGGGCGGAGACCGCGTCACCGTCGGCTTCCGTCGATAGCTTGTCGGCCGCCGGGAGGAGCCTCTCCAGCCGTTTGCTGTCGCCGAAGAGGCGGATGCTCAGGGCACGAAGCGGCGTGCCGGCGGTGTCGGCCTCACTCAGGAGAAGGATCCGGCCGAGGTCGGTAAGCTCGGTCGCCTCGGATATGGGGAGGAGATGGTGCTCCTCCAAGAGTGCCTGGAGGCGATCGGAGAGCTCCGCCAGCCCGGGGTCCGTCCACGGGGTCCGCCCGAGGGCCGAGAGAAGCTCCTCCCGGCGGTCCCAGGGCGCCGTCGCGCCGATCATTCCGTAGAGCTTCTCCGGATCCTCGAGGTAGAGGGCCTCCACCGATTCCCCCACCCGGAACCGCTCCCACTTAACCGATATCACCTTTTCCGACTCCAGGGCCTCCACCGCCGACAGGAAGGCCTCCCGTTCTTCCACCTCCTTCTCGATCTTGGGAAGGCGGCGGGACCAGTTTCCCAGGCGGAGCTTTCTGCCCCCGCGGTAGTGGGCGGAGCTCGGGTAGGACTCGGCGAAGGCGGTAAGGATCGCCCGGGCGAGGGAATCGAGGATCACGAGGCGGCTTCCGGGAGGTGCTCGTACCGGCGCACGAAGGCGTCGTAGTTCTTCCGGATAACCAGGTTCGTCACGTCCATGTGGGGGGCGACGGACTCGATCTTTTCGGTCGGCACCGCGGTAACCACCTGCATGTTGAGCTTTCGGAAGAAGTCGAGCATCTGTCCGATGCGCTCGTCGTCCATCTTGTTGAAGGCCTCGTCGAAGAAGACCAGGCGAATAGCCTGGGGGTTGTCCCGGTAGAAGCGATGGAAGCTCGCGGCGATGGCGACGTAGTAGGGAGTCTGGGTCTCTCCTCCGGACTTTTCCCGGAGCACCTTGGAGAGGTAGGACTCCAGCGGCCTGCCGCTCTTCTCGTCGACGCGCTCGCTGTCGCGGATCCGGATGTCGTAGACGAAGTACTGCCGGTAGTCGCAGATCTCCTGTACCTCCGGGGAGTCGAGGTCGTTGGAGAGGATCTTCTCGAAGACCTGCTCGACGCTCCGCCGCTCTTCCTCGCTTTTGAGCGCCGCGAAGAGGGTGCCGTCGACCTCCCGGACCTCGGCGGCGGTGGAGATGGCGTGCATCAGCTCCCGCTTGTCCTGCCGCCGGTTGATGGTAAAGCGATAGGCGTCCTTGCCGAAGCTGATCTCCTCGAGGATGTAGTTGATCTCCTTGAAGCTCTCCTCCGCCTCGATAAGGTACTCGTTGAGCCGGGCGACGAAGTGCTCCTGAAACTGCTCCTCCGCGGACCGGCGGGCATGCTCGATGCGCTCCCGGTACTCCGGAAGCTCCGTCTTCCGATAGCGGTCCAGCAGATCGAGGTACTCCGTCGACTCGTCCTCGTCGAGGCTCAAGAGCGTGTTGTACTCGTGGTTGTAGCGCTGCTTCGCCGTGTGGAGCTGCTTTCGGGCATTATCCTCCCGGGTCTTGAGCCCCCGAAAGGAGGACTCGTAGCGCCCGAGGATGCCGTCGTAATCCGGCTTCGGGCCCTCGCCCCGCATCCGGTCCCGGTAGTAGGCCTCCAGCGCCTCGGGGCCCTCGGGCTGCTGGGCTAAGAAACCTTCGAGGGCCGCCGTATGCCGCCCGAGCTCCCGTTGGTGCTCGTCGATCCGTTGCCGCAGGTTCGCCGCTTGCTCGGTAACGCTTCCCCGCTCTTCGATCCATCCCGCGTTTTGCCGGTCGAGACTACGGAGCATCTCTTCCAAGGCGTCGAGCTGCCGCTGGAGGCTTTCGAACCCGACGGTATCGATCTCTCCCAGGCGCCGTTCGGTCTCCTTTAGCTCCTCGGAGAGAGCCGCCAGCCTCGTCGGTGCCTCGGAGAGCTCCTCGAGCTCCCGCAAGAGCCCCTCCGCCTCCCGGAGCTCGGCGACTCGCTTTCCGCTCGCCGCGAGACGCGCCTCGCTCTCGGACAAGAGGCGCTCGATCTCCGGGATCTCGGCGAGGATCTGCGCCAGGCGCCGCTCTACCGCGCGCCTCCCGAGGTACCAACGGTTCCGGGACTCCTTGTCCCCCCGGTCGGCAACCTCTCCGGAGTAGCGCATCGCGCCTTCGGTGACGGCGTCGGTGTGCTTCGTGAGCTCCTCGAGCTTCGCCACGACGACTTCGCCGAGAAGGTGGGCGGCAAGGCGCCGGGCGTCGGGGTTGGCCGGCACCACCAGCTCCGCCAGAGAGCCCGGGCGGACCGCCTCCCCCTTCAACCGCGCCAGATTCGGAAGGGGGATGGTCCCGACCTCCGGCGGCAGCGAGTCGTAGACTTCCAGCGCCCGCTGGTAGTCCTGTTTCGGTACCAGGAGGGCGAATCGGTTCCGGCCGAGGCGGCTCTCGAGGATTTCCTGCTTCGACTCGTCGGCGACCTCCAAGAGCTCCGCGAAGAGCTCGCTCTCGATTCCCGCCTCTCTCAGGGCGGAGCGCAGCGCTTCGAGCTCCGGGGGATAGCGAAGAAGCCCCTTCTCCAGCCCCCGGCGCTCCTCTTTGAGGCCCTCCAGCGTGCTGCGGTGCTCCCGGGCGACAAGCTCCTCCCGGGCCGCCTCGAGGTTCAGCCGGTCGATCTCCTCGGCGACCGCCGCCGCCTCCCCGGCGGGAGTCTCGACATTCCGCCCCAAGAGCTCTCCCAGGCGCAGAGAGACGGTTTGGCGGCGACGGACCCGGGCCGTCTCGACCTCGATGCTCCGGGACAAATCGTCCCGGTCGCGCCTTAGCCGGTCGTAGGCCGCCTTCGTCTCGTCCCGGGCTAAGGAGAAGTGGAGCTCGTCCCGTTGGGCGCCAAGGCGCCCCTTGCGCTCCACGGCTTCCTCTATCTTCGCCGTCAGCTCCCGGAGGGCCGACTCCTTTTCCCCGAGGCTCGCCGTGCTCCGGGCAAGGGCAAGGCGTTCCCGCTCCACAAGAAGGCGGAGCCGCAGATAGTCCTGACGTCGAATTTGTCCCAGAATCTGAAAGAGGGCCTCGCGCTTCTCCTTCACATCCTCCAAAAGAAGAATCCGCTCCTCCATCGCCGCCGCCTCCCGTTCGGCGGCCCGGTAGTTTAAGAGGTTCTCCTTCATCGCGCCGACATCCACGGTGCGCTCCTCGAGGATGTAGTTGCAGACAAAGTCGTGGACCGAGGTAAAGGGGGTAAAGCTTACCGAACGAACCAGAGCCTCCAAGTAGGGGTTGAGCTCTCCCGAGCGCCGGTAGATCCCCAAGAGATGGGTAAGCTGGTTGTTGTACTCCCCCTTGGTGGCGCAAACCCGGCCCCCCGCCGCCTTTATCTGCTCCCGGAAACGCCTCGGGTCGATAAACCGCTCCTCCTCGAAGACCCGGATCTCTTCCAGCTGCGCGTCCGGGAGGATCCACGGTTTCTCTCGGCATTCTCCTTCCTTGAAGGATTCGACCATAATGCCCGCGCAGGTGCGCCTCCCGGATTCGTCGAACTCGAGAATGACGTGGGAGATACACTCCTCCCGGAGGTAGTCCAGCTCGTCGGCCCCGACCTTCGCCCGGGTGTAGCTCTCTAAGGTCCTCGCAGTTCGCCGGTCGGCAGCCGCGGCGTTAAAGCGTATGCGCTGCACCTGGGCCACCAGGGCGTACTGCAGGGCGTCGATGATGGTGCTCTTGCCGCTGCCGTTGTCCCCGGCGAGAAGGCTCAGGATTCCGAAGTCGACGGTGATGTCGGAGAAGAAATGCCAATTGACCAGTCGTATCCGGGACAGGAGCATCACGATTCGTCGTCCTCTTCAGCTTCGTCCCGTCCCCGGTTGTAGGAGTCGATTCGCTCGGCGATATCGTCCAAGGAGACCCCGTCGAGTACGAAGGGGATGCTCGGAAAGAGGATCACCGTGGCCTCCGGGTCCTCCTCGGAACCGACCACCTGGATCAGCCGCAGCGCTTGGAAGCGGCGCAGGAGGGAGACGAAGGGGGTCTTCTTGTAGGAGAGATCGGCTATCGTCCGGAGCCGGTCCTGGACCTCCTCCTGCCGGACCGTTCGCTCCCCGTGGATCACAAGCTCTCCGGCCTTCTCTTCGTAGAGGAGGCGGAGCACCAACAAAAAGATGCTCTCGTCCTTTTTTAGTTGGAGCCGGGCCGACGGGGGACCTTGGAAGGAGATGACCCCGAGGTGCTCGTCTTTCCGGAGACTCCACCCGGCAAGCTCGAGGTAGGCGTCGATAATTTCGGTGTTGGCCGCGGCGAAGCGGTAGGCTCGGCTGTGGGACTCCAGGGAGCGGATCAGGAAGCTCTCGGTAAGGAGCAGGTGAAGGGCGATGCGAAAATTCTCCCGGTCGCTCTCCGAGAGTTTCTGGTAGCGCAGGAGTCGCTCATCCACGGGAGAACCTCCGGACAAAGGTATGATCGACGAATCGAAAGGAGCCGGCCCGGACGAGCTCATCACCCCACTCGACCTGATACGGAAAGCTCTCCCCCCGGCCCTCGGCGTAGGCCCCGGCGTAGAGGAGCTTGATGTAGCTGTCGATGTCTCCGACCAAGGCCTCGGCCCTGGCCCGGTCCCCGGGGTTCGGCGCCGCGGCGGAGAGGAACCCGGCTATCTTTGCGGGGCTCAGCTGCTTCCGGGCCCGCAAGACCAGCTCCCGCTCGGCGATCTCGGCGTCCGGAGGCTCGCCCTCCCGGCGCTGCAGCCCGGCCTCGGTTACCGAACGATGGCGCCGGGTGTAGAGCGACTCGGCGCCTAGGGCCCGAAGCCTCAGGATGGTGTGCACCAGGCTCTCGGGAGCCGCCTCCGGGGGATAGCTTTCGTCTGTCCACGCCCGAACGATCGTCGCGATCCGGGCCGCCAGGCTCTGGTCGGCGTGGATCTGGGAGCGAATGCGCTCGGTGGAAAGCCGGGAGTAGCGGCGGTTTCTGTCGTCGATGCGCTCGAGGAGGGGGTCGATGGACTGAAGATCGTCCCGGATCTCCACCAGCATTCGCCGCAATTCCTCCTCGGCGGCCTCGGTGGAGCTCCGTTTGATAAGCGAAAGCCGCTCGGCGGTGCGGCGCATCCACGCGTTATCCTTTAGAAAGGCGGAAATCCGTCTGTTGATCCGGGGCCGGTACCGGGAGAGATTATCCGAGGTCTTCAGGCGCGTGTAGGCCCGGTCGACGACCTCGTGCATGTAGAGGTCGTAGTGGGCGTGGAGGAGCTCCGGCACCGTGGCATCCTGGGAGAAGATGTGCTGGAGATGCCCCCGGATGTTCTGGTCCAAGAGCTTGAGGGATTCCATCAGGAGCCTGGTATGCCGGTGGGCGATAAGGACTGCGTGCTCGCCGCTTTCTTCCGCGGCGTCGCTCTCCAAGGAGGAATAGATCGCCACCACGTGGCTCTCGTACTCCAGGGAGGCACCGTGGCTTACCTGGTGAAGCGCCTCCAAGAAGGGCCGGGCGGTGTCCCGGAGGTTGATGACCCGGGAGAAATCGAGGAGCTCCTCCTCGTCCATCCAGCCGTAGGCGCAAAGGTTTCGCAGGAATCGCTGGGCCGCAGCCCGGGGGTCGGCCTCGGTCTCCGGGCCCGGCGCCTCGCCGGAGCCGCCTTCCTCCTCGGCGAGCTCCCCGGGGCCTACGGAGGCGAGGTAGTCGATAAATGCGTCCACCACCACCGGACGCTCGACGCCGGAGTGATACTCGAGGAAGAGCTCGTAGTAGCGTAAGAGGAGCTCTGCGTAGTGACGCCTGTTCGGCGAGGCGAGGGGCGAAAAGAACCCCTCCGGCAAGTATTCGAATACGGCACCCATAGGCTCTCATATACTATAACAGGGCAAACGTTGTGTCGTGCTTCAAATGGGTGGGATAGGGTGCCGCCCGGGGAAGTGTCGACGGAACGGATTGCCGAATCGTGCTATTTGAGGAACGGCAAAACGATGGCCCGGGCTCGCTCCAACGCGGCGCCGTTGACTCTGATGGCCGCTCCCAGGCCGGTTAGGGTACGCACAAGGGTCGACATGTCGATATTGCCTGCGGCACCAGGGGCGAAGGGACACCCGCCGATCCCGCCGGTACTGGCGTCGAAACGGCGAATACCAAGGGAGTATGCGGCCCGAACGTTGCTTGCGCCTTGTCCGCGGGTATCATGGACGTGAAGGCTCAGGCACGTCGGATTGAGATCCTTCAGAAGAAGCTCAAAGAGCTCTTCGATATCCTTGGGGCTTGCCCATCCAATAGTGTCGGACACGGTCACGTGATCGACGCCGAGGTCAAGCAGCTCCTCAACGACGTGGTGGGCCGCCTGGGGAGGTACACGCCCTTCGTAGGGACACCAGAAGGCCGTGGACACCGACCCACGTACCGGGACCCCGGCCTCGGCCGCCTTCCCTACTACACCGCGAAAACGCTTTAGAGAGTCTTGCAGCGTGGCGTCTATGTTCTGTCGGTTGAAAGTCTCGCTGGCGGCGGTAAAGACTACCGCCCTATCGATTTCCACGGAGAGCGCCCTGTCGAGACCCCGGACGTTGGGAACAAGGGCAGAGTAGACGACTCCCGGCTCCCGGTGGATACCTCGGAAGACTTCCTCTGCGTCGGCGAGCTGGGGGATCTTTCGGGGTGCGACGAAGGAGCTCACTTCGATCTCGTCGACTCCGGTCCTACTCAGGGCGTCGACAAAGGCGATCTTGGTGTCGGTGGGGATGACCCTCGTTTCGTTCTGCAGGCCGTCCCGGGGCCCAACCTCGACAAGGGATACGCTATCGAGGGACATGGGAGCTTAGGCCCGCTCCACCAGCATTGCCATGCCTTGGCCGCCACCGATACAGAGAGTTGCCAGCCCCCGTTTTACGTTCCGGCGGCGCATCTCATACAGGAGCGTCACCAATATCCGGGCTCCGGAGGCTCCGACGGGATGGCCCAGGGCGATGGCTCCGCCGTTCACGTTAACGATGGCAGGATCGATTCCCCCGAGCTCCTTCTCCAACCCTTTGAGCACCGAAAGCGATTGGGCGGCAAAGGCCTCATTGAGCTCCGCAAGCTCCACGTCCTGAAGCTTCCATCCCGCCTTCGCCAAGGCCGCCTTTGTCGCCGGCACGGGCCCGAATCCCATGACCGACGGATCTACGCCGGCGGAAGCCCAGGAGACGATGCGGGCCATCGGATCGGTTCCCAAGCGGGACGCCTCCTTCTCCGTGGCCAAGAGCAGCATGGCGGCGCCGTCGTTTATGCCCGAGGCGTTACCGGCGGTAACAGTACCGTCGGCCACGAAGGCGGGCTTCAGCTTGGCGAGCGCCTCTGCGGTGGTACTCGGCCGGGGATGCTCGTCGGTATCCGCCACGAGCGCAGGCGCCTTGCGCTGCGGAATCTCGAGGGGAACGATCTCCTCCGTAAAGCGACCTTCTTCCATGGCCGCGGCAGCCCGCAGCTGGCTCTCCAGAGCGAAGGCATCCTGCTCTTCCCGGGAGATGCCCCACTCCTTGGCCAGGTTCTCCGCTGTTACACCCATGTGATAGTCGTTAAATACATCCGTCAGGGCGTCCCGGATAACCAGGTCCACCATCTCGACGTTGCCCATTCGCGCGCCGTAACGGGCGGTGGGAACGGCGTAGGGCGTCATGGTCATGTTCTCCGTCCCACCGGCGGCGATCAACGAAGCGTCGCCTAAGGAAATCTCCGTGGCGGCAAGGGCGACCGTCTTGAGGCCTGAGGCACAGAGCTTGTTGACTGTGTAGGCCGGGACCTCCACGGGGAGCCCCGCTCCGATCGCTATCTGCCGGGCGACATTCTGGCCCAGGCCTGCGCTCAGGATGTTGCCGACGATAACCTCCCGCACCATGCCGGCGGCAGCGGGATCGCCTAGATCCACCTTCGCGTCCTTTAGGGCGGCCCGGAGGGCGGCAACCCCAAGCTCCACCGCAGATGTGTTCTTGAACAGGCCGCCAAAGGTTCCGACGGCGGTCCGCCGTCCGGAAAGAATGAATACATCCTGCATTACGATTCTCCTTGTCCGATCATGTCGGGATGTTGTATTTCTTTAGCTTTTCGTAGAAGGCCCGGCGGCTGATGCCGAGCAGCTCGATAGCCCGGGACTTGTTGTTGTTGCTCAACTCCAGGGAGCGGCGAATCGCGCTGTCCTCAACCTCCTCCAGCAGCTCGTGGAGCGCCTTGACCGGCGCCGACCGGTATATCGAAGCGTTTCCCTGCGCCTTGCTGCGGAAGTACTCCGGGACGTCGGCGATGGTAATCTGCTCCCCTTCGGCAAGGACGACGCAATGCTCCACAACGTTCATCAGCTCTCGCACGTTCCCGGGCCAGGAGTAGCGCAGAAAGAGATCCGTGCACTCCTTGGCGAACCGCGTCTGTTTTCCGTAACGCTTGTTGTACAATTCGCGGAAATGGTCTAACAGAACCGGAACATCCTCCGGACGCTCTCGCAGCGGTGCAAGGTTGATGGTAAAGACGCTAATACGATAGTAGAGATCTTGCCGGAACGAGCCGAGCTCCATCATTTCGTCGATGTTGCGGTTCGTGGCGGCGATAACTCGGACATCGACCTTTTGTGAGCGCTCGCTGCCTACCCGCTCGATCTCCAATTCTTGCAGGAAACGTAGCAGCTTCGGCTGCATGCAGAGGGGAAGATCGCCGATCTCGTCCAGAAAGAGGCTACCGCCGTCGGCGAGCTCCACCTTGCCGCGCTTGCCTCCCTTGCGGGCGCCGGTAAAGGCCCCCTCCTCGTATCCGAACAGCTCGCTCTCGATTAGCTCCTCAGGAATCGCCGAGCAGTTTACCGTAACGAAGGGCCCATCCCTCCGGGGGCTGTCGTCGTGGATGGCCCGGGCCAATAGCTCCTTGCCCACCCCGTTCTCACCGAGGACCAGCACCGTAGCGTCCGTCTTCGCGATCCGCGAGGCAAGGTCAAGGTCTCGTGTCAACCGCCTGCTCTGCCCGACTATACGATTGAATGGCTCCGACGGCTCAAGGTTCTTCACTCGATGAAGCTCCATAGTTAACTGGTTGTTCACGCGCTCCAATGTCGAGAGCCTTGCCGCGAGGCTGAGAATCTCGGTTTGGTCGAAGAAGCTGGAAACGGCGCCGATCGTGCGGTCACCGCTGCGAATCGGCGTAATGTTGGCAACGACGGTAATCCCGAGACGCTCGAAGTGGATCTTTTGCTCCAAGAGTGGTTTGCCCGCCCGGAGCACCTCCAGGATCTTTGCCTTCGGCTCGAGTTCGGAGAGATGCCGATGCAAGACGCGGTGGGGTTGAACCCCCAAAATGCGGTAGTACGCCTGATTGGCAAATACTATCCGGGTGGTCGAATCCACCACCACGATGCCCTCTTTGAGTCCGTCTACGGCGGCTACCAGATCCACCTCCCGCTCCCCCGCCGTCTGCGCCACGGCGTCCTTCCCAAGGAGGATCTTCCCGGCAAACACCAGGTTGAGGACGTCGTTCTTGGTGATGATTCCCAGGAGGTAGTTTCTCTTATCCACCACGTAGGCTACGACGCAGTAAGGTCTATCAAAGAAGCGCTCCACCACCTTTGCTTCGCAGGTATCGGGCTCGAGGCGCAGGTAGTCCTCGGTTGTCAGTTGTGCCACGGCGACGGAATTGCCGGCGACGCCGGCGGGCCTGACGACGCCCAAGAGAATACCGTCGTGGTCCAGCACGGGGAGGCTCGAGTAGCCGTGCCGCTGAAAGAGTGCCAGGGCCGATTCCGCAGGTTGGTTGGGACCTAGTGCGACAAAACGCGGCGTCATTATATCAGATGCTCGCATGGTGATGGTCTATGCTAGGCCCCGAATTCTCCGGCTGTCAAGAAATAAGCATCTCGGATATCGGTTGTATACGAAAGAGACAGCCGGCGTGAGTCGTCTTGAAAATGCACAGGGGATTCCGGGAATTTCGCCCTGGAATGCGCTTAGAATGGAGAGAATACAGCCGGATGCCACCCTCGGGTTCGGGTGGTACAGCTCTTGCTATGTTGTATTCACAATCCAATTCGAAGGGAGGATCCTATGCAGGAAAGCCAAGACCAAGATCTGGTTGAGGTCTGGGGCGACTACGTTGACTTCGCTCAGCTTCTTATCGCCCTCGCTATCTCAACAGTCGGAGCCGTAGGCGGCTACCTGATCGCTCCGGACGAACCACCGAAGCCGTTGATCTGGGGCCTGATCGGGGTGCTGATTGCCTTCTTCGTGTGCGTCTTCTTATTCAAGCCAAAGAGAACGGTTGTGGAAACAGAGGCAACACCCGGAGGTAATCAATGATAACCCTGATTCTCGGAATGATCGTCGCCGCGGTTCTTGGGGCGATACTCTACACGATTATTGGAGTCGCTCCGGGAACCGATGAGACGGCGGTCCTCGCGCCGGTTACTCTGGCGTTGGTACTGTCGGGCCTGCCGGTTCCCATCATCCTGGCCTTCTTCATCTCTGCGATCGTGGCTAAGAAGCTCACCGACTCCATTCCGGTGGCGGTCGCCGGTATCCCCGGCGGCGTAATGGCCGCCCCAATGGTCGAGCATGCGATGGTGCTGAAGGCGCACGGAATGCCCGATGTGAGCATCCGCAAGATGGCTTCGGGCTCGGTCATTGGAACCCTGGTAGCGGTACCCCTCAGTCTGATCTTAGGCAACCTTCTCATTCCGCTGGGGCCCGTCGTGTCCAAGTACGCCGGCCAGATCTTCTTTTTCGGTGCGGTCTTTTTGGCCCTGATGTCCCGGGCCAAGATTGTATCTCTGATCAGCATCGTGCCCTTTGCCCTCCTAATCCAGGGGCTACGCCACCTCTACTGGGGCGTCGGCGCGATTCCGGAGAACAAGGTCGTGTTCATCTCCTTCTTTCTCGGGATAACCATCGGGCCGATGATCGTGAACATCATCGAGCTTCTGGTGCCGGGACGCCGGGATGAGCTGAGGCGAACGAGCTTCAAGGAGGTTGCGATCCGCAAGGACGTCCGGGAAAAGCGACTACCGAACCCGTTCAAGATCCTCGACCGGGGAGAGATTGCCGCCTCGGGCCTGGCAAGCATCATCGGGACCATCACCTTCTTCATGAGTCCCGTCGGCATGACCATCTTCCTCGGGGAAGGCTTCGCCGCTCGCCTGAAAGATCCGGTAAAAAGGGCATCCAGGGCGATCTCTACGATGGACGCCTTGACCAACGCATCCTATCTTTCCGGCACTCTTATTCCCCTGATCGCCTTGGGTACACCCATCAGCCCCATGGCCATCGGTCCGGCAAACGCTCTCTTTAATGCTCCGCCCCGCTTCACTCTGGAGAACAACATCCACCACATGATCTCCCGGGGCGACTTCGTGCTCCCGGTGCTCATCGGCGCGATAATTGCCTTGGCGATTACCTACCCGATCGCCATCCGCTACGCCGCCCAGATCTGCAAGTTCGTCTTTAAGCGCATCTCCCACGAGGCGCTGATGGGCATCTTCTTTGGTCTGGTTATGATGCTGGCCTTCATGGATGCCGGCGTGATTAACATCGGCGGAGTTCTCTTGGTGGCCCTCGTCGGCGGTTTCTTAAACCGCTGGGGAGTGAACTACGGCGTACAGTTCATGACCCTGTACGCCGCCGGCTGGCTTACGGGAGTGTTGGCATAAATGGGAGGAACGTCGCAAATCTCCGGATTCTACAAGCTTTCGGCTGAAGAACGGATACGCGCCGTTCGTCAGCTCTGCGACCTAACGGACGAGGAGGCGGCCCTTCTGGGCGCCTCCGACTCCCTTCCGATGGAGATGGCGGAGCACATGATCGAGAACGTCATCGGACGTTTTCCGATGCCCTTTGCGGTTGCCGCCAACTTCCTGGTAAACGGACGGGAGTACTTCGTCCCGATGGTCATCGAGGAGCCTTCGGTTGTCGCCGCGGCGAGTCACGCCGCCAAACTGGCACGGAGCGGCGGCGGTATCTCGGTGAGCAACACCGGCCCGATCATGATCGCCCAGATCCAGGCGGTAAACGTGGCCGATCCCTTCGCCGCCCGTCTGGCGATTCTCGAGCGTAAAGACGAGCTCATGGAGGAGGCCAACGCCCAGGACCCGGTACTGGTCAAGTTCGGCGGAGGGGTCCGGGACATAGAGGTCCGGGTTCTCGACAGCAGGATCGGCGCCATGCTGATAACCCACCTTATCGTCGATACCCGGGACGCCATGGGGGCCAACACGGTTAACACGATGGCCGAGGCCCTGGCCCCGCGGATCGAGTCTATTGTCGGCGGACGCGTCTATCTGCGGATACTCTCCAACCTGGCGGTCAAGCGGCTGATCCGCGCGCGGCTCACCGTTACCGCCGATGCCCTCGGCGGGCCCGAGGTAGTAGACGGAATCGTCAACGCCTACGCCTTTGCCGAGGCCGATCCCTTCCGTGCGGCGACGCACAACAAGGGCATCATGAACGGCGTGTCGGCGGTAGTCCTGGCCACGGGAAACGACACCCGGGCCATTGAAGCAGGGGCCCACGCCTACGCCGCCCGGAGCGGGCGTTACACCTCCTTGAGCAGCTGGGAGAAGAACGGCGACGGCAATCTGGTGGGCACCCTGGAAATGCCTCTGGCGGTCGGTCTTGTCGGCGGCGCCACGGCGACGCATCCCATTGCCAGGATCGCGGTGAAGATCCTCGGCGTCACGAGCGCCGTGGAGCTGGCGGAGGTGATTGGCGCCGCAGGACTGGCTCAAAACCTCGCGGCGGTCAAGGTGCTGGCAACCGAGGGCGTCCAGCGGGGGCACATGGCGCTCCACGCCCGGAATATCGCTATCAACGCCGGGGCGACGGGGGCCTTGATCGACAAGGTGGCTGAGGCCATGGTGGCCGAGCGGCGCGTTCGCGCCGACCGTGCGGCGGAGCTGGTTGCCGAGCTTGGAGGAGGTAAGAGCTGATGGCGGAAAAGCATGCCCTTGAGTATCCCCGGCGGATCCGCATCGGGGATATCACCGTCAGGGACGGCTTTCAGCACGAAGAGAAGACTATCTCGACGGCGGCGAAGCTCTTCTACGCCGAGGAGCTCTTGATTGCCGGGTTTCGGGAGATCGAGGTGACCAATTACGGCAACCCGGGCAGGATGCCGCAGTTCGCCGACGCCGACGAGATTGTCGCGGGGATCCGCCGGAGCAAGAAGCTTGCGGCGGCGGGGGTCGACCTGAGTCAGGTTACCATCTCCGTGGTGACCATCCGGGAGCGAGCCGTCGATCGGGCAATAGAGTTGGCTTCCCAGGGGATCGGACCGGACCGGGTGGTGATGATGGTCTCCACCGACGAGGAGCACCACTGGGCGAACTCCGGCTCCACTCTTCCGGAGTACTGGAGAGAGGCGGAGCGCTGCATAAAGAAGGCCACCGATGCCGGCATCAAGGTCTGCGGTACGGTAAGCACCATTTGGGGAAGCCCGATCTCCGGTCCAACGCGTCCGGAGGATGCCGTGGATTTTACCCGGCACTGGCTGGATATCGGAGCAACGGACATTGAGCACGCCGACCACGACGGCTCGGCAGGACCCTCGGAGGTCTATCGCTACTTCTCGATGGTTTTGGACGCCCTGCCGAACACGGATCTGCACCTCGCCCACTTCCACACAACCCGGGGCTGGGGATTGGCAAACGTGCTTGCGGCCCTGCAAGCCGGAATCGACCGCTTTGAGTCCACCCTTGGCGGCATCGGCGGTCAACCGGCTAACTTCGTGGACGACGTTCCAGGGTTGGGCACCGGCGCCTACTACTACGAGGACGCCACCAATGTCGGGCTGGTATCCACGGAGGATTTTGTGGTGATGGCGGAGGAGATGGGCATCGAGACGGGTATCGACGTCGACCACGTGCTCCATCTCGGGAGGCTGATGGAGAAGAGCTGCGGCCGCCGGCTGCGCTCGGAGGCCATCCTCAACGGCCGGGTTCCCAAAGAGCCCCGGGAGGATTTCAAACGCCGGGGGCTTGCGGAGCGGAAGGCTCAACTCGGCGAGAAGCCGGGACAGCGGGTGCCATAACCCGCCGAAAGGAAGGAGGCAGCGATCTGTGATTAAGCGACCGATTGAGACCGCGACGGAGGCGGTGGCAAGGATCAAGGCGGGAAGCCGGCTCTTGATCGGCGGATTCCTCGCCTGCGGCACGCCGATGGGCCTCCTAGAGGCCCTGGTGGCCGCAGGCACCGGTGACTTGACGATCATCGGGAACGACACCGCCATCGACGATCCCAAGAGAGAGCTCCGGACCGGCGTCGCACACCTGATCGCCAAGGGCCAGGTTTCCCGGGTGATTACCTCCCACATAGGCACAAACCGGGAAACGCAGCGCCTGATGCATGAGGGCAGCATTGAAGTGGAGCTTGTGCCGCAGGGGACCCTCGCCGAGCGGATCCGGTGTGCCGCCTTCGGGCTCGGCGGTGCCCTTACCCCGACGGGCGTCGGCACGGAGGTGGCCGACGGCAAGAGCGTCTTAGAGATCCGGGGGCGCACGTTTGTCTTGGAGGAGCCGATCTTCGCCGACGTCGCCCTGATAAAGGCAAAGGTAGCCGATCGCGCGGGTAACCTGCTCTACAACAAGACCGCCCGGAACTTCAATCCGGTTATGGCCATGGCCGCCGACCTCGTCATCGTCGAGGCGGAGGAGATCGTCGAGATCGGAGAGTTGGACCCCGAGACGATTGTGACTCCGGGGCTCTTTGTGGACGTTCTGGTAAAGGCAGGATAGGGAGAATCGATGGAGTACTCGCCAAACAAACAGGTCATCGCAAAGCGCATTGCGGCTATCTTCGAAAACGGATCCCTGGTCAACCTGGGAATCGGACTCCCGACCTTGGTCGGCAACTACCTTCCCGCCGGCGTGGAGATCGTCCTGCAGTCGGAAAACGGCTTCGTAGGTTTGGGGCCCGAACCGCAGGCAGGAGCGGAAGACCCGGAGCTTACCAACGCAGGGGGCGGTCCGGTTACCATCCTCCCGGGGGGCGCCTTCTTCGACTCCGTACTATCCTTTGGGATTATCCGGGGCGGGCACCTGGACTACACCGTCCTGGGCGTCCTTGAGGTGGACCAGCTGGGTAACCTGGCCAACTACAAGGTGCCGGGAAAGCTGGTTCCCGGAATGGGGGGCGCCATGGACCTAACCACGGGAGCCAAGAAGGTAATCGCCGCGACGCTTCACTTCGACCGTGACGGCTCATCGAAGCTCAAACGCCGGTGCACCCTGCCCCTGACGGCCGCCCGGGAGGTGGACCTGGTGGTGACGGACCTGGGCCTCTTCGAAGTCGGGGAGGATCTGTTTCTGCTCCGGGAGGTCTTTGCGCCTTACAGCGTGGAGTACGTCGTCGAGCACACGGACGCCGACCTCGTCGTCGACGACTCGGTTGCGACCGTCAATCTGACCTAGGACCTGACCTAAGAAGTACAGTCTACCGGTAATCAAGCTGTGGGCGGAGCAGGTCGGGATTGGCTATCAGATTCTTATTCTTGTCCGGAAACAAACGCACACCGTCTCGGTTAATGGTTCCGAGGAACGTCTCAGTGAAGTGTCCCCTTTACAAGCCGTCTTGCTGCGGGGGGCACCGATAGCCGATACTGGGGACACACGGAGTTGTGCGCGTGAACTCTACGCTTCCCTGGGATTTGGGCCGCCTGGTCGGGCTCGCGGGGACTGACCCGGGCTTCTACATCCTCGCGATTCACTCTTTCGTCGAGGCGTATCTATCCAAGGAGATGGACGTCATCGAGGAGATGACCTTCCCGGACCTACTATGGAGATTCCGCGAGCAGATCCTGGAGAACGCCGGCGATCGCTTCGTCGAGGAGCTCTACTGCCTCAAGAATCTCTCCAAGCAGCACCATCTGACCAACCGGGTGCGGCACGCCTTCCACGACAGCGACGGAGAAGAGGCGGTCGCAACGACCCATCTCTTCGTTGTGTTTTGCGCCCTTGCCGGGCTTGCGGATCACCCTGCGGTCCGGGAGCTCGAGAGGAGCGTCCACGTCTGGGCCGAGCGCACCAGCGTTCTGGAAAGGAGCGCCGCCCTGCAGATGCTCCAGGCGGAGCTTCGAAGCGTCCAGGAGAAGAACGAGGAGCTGTTGAAGCAGCTGTCGGAGTACCAATCCTCTCAGGTGGAGCTGAAGCAGCTGGAGCTTCAGGTGGAACAGGTCGATCTGGAGCTTCAGAAGAGCCGCCGCTCGGTGGAGCAAAAAGACACCAAAATCGACGAGCTGCGGGCCGAGCGGCGCCGCCTCAAGGAGGCGCAGAGGCAGCAGGCGCAGAAGATGCGCGTCTTCGAGCAGCTCGCGCGCTACATAGAAAACCTGCGCCGCTTCTCGCTCTACACCCGGACCCGCCTGGACTACGAACGCTCCCTCACCCGGCTTACGCCGGAGCAACTAGAGGCGGTTGAGAACGTCGACGGTGATCACGACACCCTAATCCGGGGAGGTGCCGGGACCGGCAAGTCGCTGGTCCTCATCGAGGCGCTTAAGAAGATCCTGACCCAGGACGACTTTGCCTTCGGCGGGGACTATCCGGAGAAGCGGCTGCTTCTAACCTTTACCCGGGCTCTGGCACGCTACGATGCCTACCTTGCGGGGGTGTTGGGGGCGGCCTCCGCTTCGGTCGACGTCCGCACCATCGACAGCTTCTTCTACTCCTGCCTCCGGGCCGTCGACGACGACTACCGCATCAACTATCAGATACTCGACGAGCTGATCGGCAAGCACAACGAAACGGGTATTCTCTCCGACGCGGAGCTGACCATCGAGATCGAGGCGCTGATTTTCGGCGGGCTCGTCACGGAAGGTGAGTATCTAAAGGAGGTAAACCTGCGCCGGGGCATGCGTCAGCGACTCTCCCGGGGGCAGCGGACCGAGGTGTGGAGGATCCGCGATGCCCTTGCCGCGGAGATGGAAGAGCGCAAGGAGTTCAGCAAGAACTACTCCCGGCTGGTCTTGCTCCGGCATCTGGAGGGTGATGGAGGGGGCGGTCCGGCGGCGGACCGGGAGCGCCTGCCGCGGATCCGCTACCTCTTTCTCGACGAGACCCAGGACCTTACCGCCGCGGACATGCGGGTTCTTCGCCTCCTGACCGAAGGCCCGATGATCATGGCCGGGGACCGGGAGCAGGCCCTCTACGGCATCTCATCCCCCTTCGCCCGGGCGGGAATCTCGGTTGCCGGGCGTACCCGGGTCTTGAGGACCAACTTTCGGAACAGTTGCCAGATTCACGCCCTGGCCGAGGCGTTCCGCAAGCGCGGGGTCTCCACCGCTGCGCCGGTAACGGCGGCGCCGGAGGACGAGACCCTGGCCTTCCGGGACGGGCCGATCCCCGAGCTCTACCGCTCGGATTCCAAGGATAGCCTGTTGAGTCTTCTGGTCGAAAAGGTACAGCTCTTTGTCGAGGCCCTCGAGTACGAGGAGGAGAACCTGGCGGTCCTGGTGCCCCGGAACCGCGAAGTAGACGCAGTCGGCCAGGCTCTCGCCCAGGCCGGCTTTCGGTGGGCAAATGTCGCCGACGATGAGTTCAGCTTCGAGAGCCGAGGCGCTATCCGGATTTCCACCTTGCATTCCAGCAAGGGGCTCGACTTTCCGGTTGTGCTCCTCTTTCTGCCCTATCTGCACCGCCGGGAACAGTACGACTCTGAGGCCACCGAACGGCTTCTGCGTAACCTGGTATACGTCGGTCTTTCCCGCGCCATGGAGCACCTCTGCGTCTTTCTCCTCCCGGATGATGACCCGGTACTTCAGGACATCATCCGAGCCTTCGAGACAACCGGAAATGCCTACATAGGCAACCCGTAGGCGGTCTCGGGAGTCCGCATCCACCGGAGGGTCCACCCCGGCCCCACGGCGTTCGACAGGCCTCCGACGTGGTCGTAATCAACAGGCACGTAGATACCCGGCGGCACACCAGGAGATCCGGCGACAAACGATGCGTCTATCTCGTAGTAGGAGAACCCCCGGGGTACCTCGGTCACCTTTACCAGCGCGATCGCATGGCCGACGGCGCTGCCGTCGGTCTGCAAGGAGCCCAGGTAGGAGTCGATTCCCCAGAAGCGCAACAGACCGCAGGTAAACAGCGCGAAGTCCTCGCAGTCGCCGGAGCCGTGGGAAACAAAGTCCGTGGGCGAGTAGGCGATGGGGTTGGTGCGATAGGGGAACTCCGCCACAAGCTTTCGCTGGAAGAGCCGGAGCTCGTCCCAGGTCAGCTTCCCGTCGTTATCGGTGTCCGCGGAAGCATAGCGGCTGATTACCCTAACATCGCTGATTCCCGTGGCTGCGGTAAACTCAGCGATGCGGTTGGCTATGATGGTCTGGTATCCCGCAGGCGCCGGACGGGGCGGCGAGGGGTCTGTTTTCGACGGGACGGGTGGGGGCGACGGGGCGGGAACCGGCCGGGGGGCCGGGCTCGGTGCCGGGGACGGAACCGGAACGGGGTCCGTCGGTAGCAGTCGGCCGTCGTTTCCCTCCATCCACCACGCGGCGACGGCGATTATGCCAACCAACAACAGAAATCGCCCGCCACCGCCGCGCCGGGCCGGGGCCGAGGTCCCCGCGGAAGGGGCCGGTACCGGAACAGCGGCCACCGGGGGGGCGGTCAAGTCTCTTTCCTCCCCCAGGATCCGGGAGGCCAGAAAGGTGCGTTCCTCTCCGCGCAGATGGCAGTACGCCCGGAGGTAGGTGTCGCCGTCGCGACGGCGGCTCCTCTCGAGCACCGTAATCCGCCGTGAGGTCTCCTTGCCTTCGGCATCCCGGTAGCGGATGGTGAGGGTCTCCTGCATCATGCCAATCAAGATGCAATTCCAGGGCCAAGCGGCAATCGGCCGGCAGCAGATTTCGGGGGGCCCTCACCGCCTCCGGAAACGCCGTGCCGCCCGCCTCCAGGGGGGCCGCACCCGCTCAAAACCGACCCTTCGTAACCACAGTTACGAAACCCCCGTTGCGGCACCCGCGTATGCCGGGTCCCGGCGGGCGTCTGCCGGTTGGTTTACGGGTTGGCCCGGCGATTGCACCATGTGTTCCGTGAGCTTGGTAAAAGACGACCTCGGGAGCTATAGTCAAAACAAGATGGCCCAGACAAGCAGTATCCTCCTGAGTTTTGTCGGTAATCGCGATCCCTACGTCGAGGAGAGCGACCAGTACGGCCCGGTGCTCTCCCTCTTGGAGGCGCGGCAGTTCGGCCGGGTTATCCTGTTTTGCACGGGGCCGGAATACGTCGAGCGCGCCCGGAGCGTGGAGTCTATCGCCCGGCGAGACCTTGAGTTCGACCGGTTTCGCTTCGCCGACATCGAGCTGGCGTCTCCGATCGATTACGAGGAGATCTACGAGGAGCTTGCCGCCAGAGTCGAGGACATCAAGGCACGGGAGGCACACCGGAACGTGGAGTTTTCCGTATTGCTCGATCCCGGAACTCCGCAGATGCAGACTGCTTGGTTTCTCCTGGTGAGAAGCGGAGCCCTGGAAGCGACGCTTCTGCAAGGGGTTCCGCCGCGCTTTGCCGCCGGGAGCTACCGGGTCAAAGAGGTGGACTTCCGGGACACCCGCCTGCCGTCCGTCACCCTCCCGGAGCCTACCCGGGGTGAGGGGCCGGAGGCCGTTTCCCTTCGGGAGAAGGCCCCCGCGGGGGCCAAGGCCGGCGCAGGCGAGACCGCCGGACCCTGGGTTAGCCGGAAGGCCGGGCGGGTCGTGGCGGTCTCCCCCGCCATTCAACGCGTCCTGGAGGAGGCGGAAAACGTCGCGAAGTACGACGTGTCGGTGCTCCTCGAAGGGGAGACCGGAACCGGCAAGAACGTTATCGCCCGGCAGATCCACGATCTGAGCCCCCGGCGTCAGGAGACCTTCGCATCGGTCAATTGCTCCGCCATCACCGTCACCCTGGCGGAGTCGATGCTCTTCGGGCAGAAGAAGGGGGCCTACACCGACGCCAAGACGGACCGTCTGGGCGCCTTCCGCGCCGCAGACGGCGGCACCCTCTTTCTCGACGAGGTGGGCGATCTTCCCCTGGAGATCCAGCCCAAGCTCCTTCGGGTTTTGGAGGATGGTAGTATGACGCCCCTTGGGGAGGATACGGAGTATACCGTGGACGTCCGGGTCATCGCCGCCACCAATCACGACATCTCCGCGATGGTCGAGGCGGGGAGCTTCCGCCACGACCTCTACCAGCGCCTCAGGCAATCCCAGATTACCGTGCCGCCCTTGAGGGAGCGCAAGGAAGATGTGCTCCCCCTCGTGGAGCTCTTCGTCGACGACTGGAACCGGAAGTATCACGAAGACAAGCGTTTCTCCGAGGATGCTCTTCCGGCGTTGGCCGAGTACTCCTGGCCGGGGAACGTCCGGGAGGTAAGCAACGTTGTCCGGGACTGCTTTGCCCGGGCCCGGGGGACTGAGGTCGGCGTCGATCTCTTGCCGCCGGGTGTAAGGCGCGCTGCGGCTTACGGAACACCGGAGGCCGGCGGTGGTGGAGAGGCGGCAAGCGTTGGCATCCCTCCGGAGGGTGTCAACATCCGGGAGATTCTAGGGCAGCTGGAACGGGACTACTATCTGGAGGCGATGCGCCTTGCCGAAGGGAACCGCGAGCGGGCCGCGCAGCTTCTGGGCGTAACCGGCGCCGCCTTTCGAAAGGCCTGGAGGGAGCGGATACCGCATTGAGCACTCTTGTCGCCATCGGAATCCTAATCCCCGCCACCGCCGTCTACCTATCCATCCTGCTCGCCCTCGATCCCGCCCGGAAGCGAAAGCCGGGCTCATGGGCCGTGATCGTCTTTTGCTTCTTGGGAGGGCTGCTCTCCATCCCGTTGACGGACGTTCTGATGCTTCTTAATCCCTTTACCTTCCTCTGGTTTGCCGCCCCGGCCCTCGACACGCTCTACTACAACATCCTTATAGTTGGGCTGACCGAGGAGATAGCCAAGTTTGCGGTGTTCGCGCTCTGCGTTCGGGCCTTCCGGCAGATTCACGAGCCCCAGGACGGCGTACTCCAGGCGGCGGCGGTCGCCTTGGGCTTTGCGATGGTGGAGAACGTCCTCTACGCCAACTGGTACGGTCTCTGGGTTCTGCCCTCCCGCCTAATCCTTGCGACCCCGGGCCATCTCTTGTACGCGGCCATTTGGGGCAGCGGCGCGGCCTACGTGATGTTCTTCTCCAAGGGTCTCAGCCGGCGAGAGGCCTACATCGTCATTCTCTTTGCACTGGGTCTCATGGCGCTAACCCACGGTCTGTACAACAGCTTTTACGATTTTAATCTGGGCGATCTTTCGATTCTGCTGGACGTGATCACCGCCTTCGGAGCCCTGTTCTTGCTCCACTATTGGCACGAACACTCTCCTTTTGCCAATCGTCCCCTGTCCCGCTACCGGGAGGCCATCCCACCGCTCCTGGCGGCTATAGAGAGTCAACCGAAGAACTACGCCCTTAGGCGGCGCATCGCGGTCTACTATCTGTACGCCGGGGATCACAATCGCGCCGCCTATCACCTAACCAAGGCTCTGGAGGTCCAGCCGCGTAGCCTGATGGTCCGCTTCTACCGGGGCCTTGCGCGATTTCTTGCGGGACACCGGGAGCCAGGGGAGAAAGAAATGCGGGACTCCTACCACCGGATGAGCGCCTCAACCCAGGCGGTGGCGGTGAGAAACCTGAACAGGGTTGTGCGCAACCACGTCGCCCGGAGCATCGTCCGGCAAGCAGTCCTCGACGACGCACCTACCGAGGTTCCCATTGTCCGAAGTGCGCGGCTGCTGAGCCGCTACGTGAGCGAGCGACTGCGAGAGGAGTCTGCGTGAACTTCAACGTTGAAGATCACGTGATGTGTGTCGATGACCGAACGCCTTGATCCTTCGGAGTACGCGGCGCAGTGGCGCGATTCCCGCGTTTGTGGTATGATAGAGGCAACATCAAGAGTGACGTGAGGGTCCGGCCCTGTGATCGTCCGGCAACCTACCGATGCCCCGCTGCTGTGGGGTCTTGGCAAGGTGCCAATGCCGCCCGGGTAAACCCGGAACGATGTGACTGCGCATGACGCCGTCGGCGGAGCGCGGTACTGTCGAAGCACTCACAGCCGGACCTCCCACCACGGGAGGTTTTTCTATGTCCAAGCACACCTCTAATCAGCAGCCGCGGGAGACCGGGGGAACCAACCCCACCGGCCTGGAACCAACCGTCGGCCTGGAACCAACCACCGGCCTGGAAGAAGGCCGCGCCCGGGAGCCGCGGGCTCCCCGCCGGAACAGCCCACCCCGGCCGCCCCGGCGTTTTCCTGCCATCGACGGCTTCGACCTGAACGCCGGCCCTCTGGGTCTCGACGATCCGGAGCGAGTTCGCCGGTCGCGGATTCTCGGCAACCTCCGCCAGGAGGCGCCGGCCGAGACCCTGCCACCGCTGTTACGCTCCGAGAGCCTGAGCCGGGAGTTCAAGGATCTGTTGACCTTGTCCATCGGACCCGGTGTCCGGGGAGGGGAGGACCTGCCGCCTCTCTCCGACCGGCAGATCGAAGTGGTGCGCTTCCGCTACACCCAAACCATACATCGGGAGGCCTGGTCCTTCCGGGGGACCCAGAGCCGGGAGCGCATCTATTTCGATGTCGCAGATGAGTACGATCTAAACACCGAGCCGGCGCTGGGTTCCTCTCGGGCCTGGCCCAGCCTCGGGAAGCTCATATGGATCCTGGATCGAAGCGAGATCGGAGAGACCACCGGCCTCTACTTCGGCGACCTCTCCCTGCGTCTGGGCAACGACGTCGAGGACCCCGAGGAGCTCCGGGACTTCATCAAGGTGTCCTCGTTCTTCTATCCGGCCATCGGGGAGTGGTACGATGCCGCCTTCGAAGCCTGGTGCCGGGCGATAGCCGCCGGAGCGGACCTTCCCTGGCCCGTCGACAGCATCTCCTTGATGGAGGTGATGTGATGGGAAAGGTGCGAATGCACGGCCGGGTGCCGGCGGACCATCCCATCTATACCGGCGCTACCGGCTTCTGGATCCACCTCTTCGATGTATGGGAGGTGGAGAAGCGTTACGCCCTTTTCGGCGAGAAGCTTGGAAGCGAGGGCCGGGCCCGGCGGGAGATTATCACCGAGCTCTGCGGAAGGGGCTGGATCCGCGTCCGGCATCGCAAGGGCAAGCGGGCCTACTGGTGCGTCAGCTGGGTTCCGGACCCGCGGTGGAGGATCCACCTCCAGCGGTTCTTGCGCATGGCGGCGGGGTAGGGGCCTATCTGGCAGGGAAGGAGCCCTCGTGCAGCTGACCAAGTCCGACTTCAAGACCGCCCGGGACTGCCCGGCGAAGCTCTACTACAAGAAGCTCCGGTACCCCTCGACGGCCCGGGAGAACCGCTACCTGGAGTACCTGGCGAACGCCGGCTTCGTGGTCGAGAAGATCGCCCAGCTGCTGTTCCCGGACGGGGCGGAGCCGGCCTTCGATCTGGGGGACGCCCAGGGCGCCGCGGCAGCTACCCGGGAGTGGCTTGCCCGGACGGAGACGGGCACCCTCTTCGAGGCGGTCTTTCTCTGGGAGGCCTACTTCGCCCGGGTGGATATTCTGCGCAAAGAGGGCCGGCGGCTCAGACTGATCGAGGTGAAGTCGGCCTCCGTCGACGGCGAAGAAAGCGACCCGCTGCATACCACCCGGGGCGGCGTACGCTCCGAGTGGAAGCCCTACGTCGAGGATGCGCTGTACCAGGCGGAGCTTCTCTCCCGGGCCGCCCCGGAGTACCAGATCCGCCCGGTGCTCTGTCTGGTGGATAAGGCAAAGACGGCTTCCCCCAACTGGGTCGCCGAGCGCTTTACCCTGGACCCCCCGGCACCCGGCGACCGGTCGGGCCGGGCGCGGATCGGCTACGACGGGGATCCGGCGCAGCTATCTGAGGATCATCCTCTGGTCTTTATCGATCTGTATGACGATTGGCAGGCCCTGGGGCCCGGCCTCTGGGAGGCGGCCGAAGAGTTCGCCGCGTCGCTTGCAGGTGAGGGCGCGCCCCGGAAGCTCCCGGCGCCCCTGGGCCCCCACTGCAAAGAGTGCGAGTACCGCTACCACCCTGCGGAGGACTACGGCACGCCGGGCATCCGGGACGGCTTTTTTGAGTGCTGGGGCCCCATGGCCGCCGAGCCCTATCACATCATCGATCTTTACCGGGCCGAAAGCTTCGGCGGCAAAAAGAACCAGGTGATAGCCCGCCGGGCCGCCGAAGGGCGCGGCGACGTGCGGCAGCTGGATCCGGAGCTTGCCACCGGCAGCTACGCCCGGCGGCAGCGCATCCAGATCGAGTGCACCAGGGCGGGCCGGGAGCACATCGGGCCCGAGCTTCCCGGCATCCTCGCCGGCCACGCCTATCCCCTCTACTTTGTCGATTTCGAGGCCGTCCGGACCGCCGTGCCCTACTACCCGGGTCTGCATCCCTTTGATCAGATCTGCTTTCAGTGGAGCTGCCACATCATCGACGCCCCGGGAGCGGAAGCCCGCCACGCCGAGTGGCCGGCCCCCGGCAGCACCTATCCCAACGTCGATTTTGCCCGCTCACTTATGGACTGCGTCGGCGTAGGCCCGGGGACGGTCTATGTCTGGTCGGCCTTCGAGTCCACGGCCCTAAGAGAGATCCGCCGGCAGATCGACCAACTCGGCCTCGAGGCCCAGGCGGCCGACATCCTGCCTTGGCTGGACGCCATGATAGAGGGCAGCAGCCCCCGGATCGTCGACCTGGAGAAGCTTGCCAAGGAGCACTACTTCCACCCGGAGATGAGAGGCTCCACCTCCATCAAGTACGTGCTGCCGGCGGTCCTCGCCGCCGGGGGGCAGCCTGAAAACCCCTACGACAGCCTACCGCCGGTGGAGCTTGCCGACGGCACCATCGTCGA
>JBKHCS010000038.1:0-25855 GCA_046541715.1 Spirochaetaceae bacterium | reverse complement strand
AGAGTTCGGCTAGACTAACAATGTGAGTGTAATTAACGGGCTGACGGATACTCAGGAACGCTACCTCGAAACGATCTTCCGGCTCGAGACGGAGCAGCGGGTCGCTCGGGTCAAGGACATCGCCAAAACGCTCGACGTAAAGGCGCCGACGGTGACGAACATCGTCAAGGGGCTTGCCGAGAAGGGGATGGTTGACTACGAGCCCTACGGAATCATCTCCCTTACGGAAAAGGGGTCACAGGCGGGACGGGACCTTATGCTGCGCCACCGGGCGACCCTCGACTTCCTCCACAATGTCCTCGGCGTACCGAAGTCCACCGCGGAGAAAGTCGCCGGTCAGATCGAGCACAGCCTGCCGTCGGCAGTCCTCTGCCGCCTGGTGCAGTTCAACGAGCACTATGCGAACAACGTGGGAGACAAGTTCCTCTGGAATTCGGCCTGCGCGGGGCTCTGCGAAAGCCGCTATACCGTCGACTGCATAAAAGAGCCCGAGGCCGAGGAAGTCGGTTCCTAAGAGCGCCCCGGCCTACCGCGCCTTCTCTCTCTCTCGATCCGTCTCGACCCACTCCACGTATTCCTGCTCCACCCTTTCGGACCTCTCCTCATTGGAGCGACAGACCGGCACCAAGGGGCAGCTCTTGCAGGCAACCGGGGAACAGGTCGACGGAAGAGCGCGGTGCCGGCGAACCCGGCCCCGATGCTCCCAATGGGCGAGAGCGGCATCCAAGAACCGCGGGTCGATTCCCGTTTCGGCTGAAAGCTGGGAGAGCGTAGCGCTCCCCCGGTCTTTCAGAGCCTCCCTTACCTCGGTTAGAAGCATCTAATCGCTGCTCCCGGACGGTACGCCCCCGGCCGAGTGGTCACCAAACTGACGTGTGGTCCGACCGAGGACAACGAAGACAAGGCCGAGGCCGGCGATAACCGACAAAGCACCTACCACCGCTCCAAACTGAGGTCCTGAGCTGAGTTGATAAAACAGCGTCGCGACCGCCCAGGCAAGGACAGTGAGGTAGCCGGCCAAGAGCCATCCGTAGCCTCGTCCCATTTCTCGTACCGCCGCACCGAGAGCTGCGACGCAGGGAAAGTAGATAAGGACAAAGAGCAGGTATGCATAGGCGCCTAGAGTGGTAAACTGATCTCGCATCCGGCGGAATACCGCTCCGTCGGTATCGAGCTCCTCGCGAAGGGCGTCCTCGTCCGTCCCTATCAGCCCTAGGCCGAGTGGATCTACCAAGCCGCCTCCTACTCCGGCCAGGTTCTCCGGTATAGTCGAAAAGGCCTCGGTGACCCCGCCGGCAAGGTCGAATCCTTCGCCTTCGAGCTCCGGCGCTTCGTTCTGGCTGTAGAGGGAGTTCAGGGTTCCGACGATGGCCTCCTTGGCGAAAAGACCCGTAAAAAGGCCAACCGTAGCCGGCCAGTTCTCTTCCTCGATTCCCATGGGGGTAAAGACCGGGGTGATCGTCCGGCCTACGGAGGCGAGAACCGACTGCTCGGTATCTTCGTTCCCGAAGCTGCCGTCGGTTCCAAGAGAGTTGAAGAAAGCAAGAATCGAAACCGCGATAACGATGGTGACACCGGCTCGGACCGCGAATACCCGGAGGCGGTGCCAGGCGCTCCGCAGGATGTGCCCCGGTCGGGGTATGTGATACGGCGGGAGCTCCATAACAAAGTGGGAAACCGTTCCCTTGAAGATGGTCATCTTGAGAAAGAGACCGGTGAGAATCGCGAGGACGATGCCCCCGATATAGAGGCTAAAGGTGACGAGCCCCGCGGCTCGGGGAAAGAATGCCGCCGAGAAGAGGGCGTAGACCGGAAGCCGAGCGCCGCAGCTCATGAAGGGCGACATAAAGATCGTCATGAAGCGGTCCTTCTTGGTCTCCAATGTCCGGGTCCCCATGATGGCAGGGACCGTGCACCCAAAGCCGACCATCATCGGAACAAAGGACTTCCCCGGCAGACCGATAAGCCGCATAAAGCGGTCCATTACGAAGGCCGCCCTGGCCATGTATCCCGAATCCTCCAAGAGGGCCAACATCAAGAACATCGTGAAGATGATGGGCAGAAAGGTAGCGACGGTCTGAACACCGGCTCCGATACCCCCCGCAAGAATCCCGATCACCCACTCAGGAGAGCCGATCGAAGACAGAAGAACGCCAAAGCCATCAACAAAGACAGTCCCGAAGAGAATATCGAAGAAGTCGATAAACGCGCCGCCGACGGCGATCGTGAGCCAGAAGACCAAGTACATAACGCCGAGAAAGATCGGGATCCCTAAGGCTCGACTCATCACAAAGCGATCGAGTATGGACGTCGCTCGTTCGCGGTCGATCCGTTTTCGGGTGACATGGCGCCCGAGGCCATGGATGAAGCCGTACCTGGCGTCCGCCAAGAGCACATCGACTTCTTCATGAAGCTCCGACTCGAGAGACGCGATAGCGTCGGATACCTCCTGACGGCTAAGGTCGCCCGATTGGGCAACTTGAGCAAGAATCCAAGGATCCCCTTCCAGAAGCTTAATTCCGATCCACCGCTCGGTCGTTCCGATCCGACGAGCGACGGACGAGAGCCGGGCGGCCCAGGCCTCAATCTGACGCTCTATCGGCTCTGGGTAAGGGATGGAAACCTCCGAAACTCGTCGATCCTGAACGGCTTCGCTGATGACACGCTTGACCCTTTGGATACCTTCCTTCCGGATCGCGCTTACCGAGATTACCGGAACCCCGAGGTGTTTGGAGAGATGCTCGGTGTCGATTTCGATCCCGTCTTTCTCGGCCAGATCGATCATATTCAACACTACGATTACCGGAATACGCATTTCGATCAGCTGAATCGTAAGGAAGAGGTTCCGTTCGAAGTTGGTTGCATCGATGATGTTCAGAACCATGTCGGCGTCGCCGCTCAACAGATAGTCCCGGGCAATAATCTCGTCCTCCGAGGTCGCCGAAATGGAATAGATACCAGGAAGGTCGACCAAATGAGCCGTTCCCCCGGCCGTAGCGACGTCACCCTCGTGGGCAATATCCGTATGTCCCGGCGCCGGGATATAGGGAGCCACTAAGAGCTCGCTCAGGGCGTCGAGCCTTACGGGCCCCTCCTTCTTCTCCACAGTGACGCCGGGCCAGTTGCCGATCCGCTGCCGGCTTCCGGTCAAGCCGTTAAAGAGGGTCGTTTTTCCGCTATTGGGATTCCCGGCGATGGCTACGGTTAGAGTCTTGGTCGTATCGCTCATACCACCCCCCCCTCGTTCGAGCCTTCGAGAATCAGCGTGTGGGCCTCATCCTTCCGCAAGGATAGTCGGTAGCCCCGGACTTCGAGCTCAATCGGATCGCCTAGAGGCGCCCGCTTTATGACACGAACCTCTATCCCTTTGGTTAGCCCCATGGAGAGCAGCTTCGCCTTGTAGGCAGGATCGCCTTTTTCGTATCCGACGATCTTGCCGCTCTCCCCGGGGGCGAGGTCCTTAATGTGTTTAAAGGTGACATGTTCCACCATTGGTACTCCTCCGACAGGTCAGGAAAATGTTAGATAATACTAGTAATGTAAGGCTAAACTAAGCCTAAACCGAAGTTCTACACTTTGTCAACCTATTCGGCGGTTCATTTGGGCTGTCAACGAGCCTGTTGACACTTTGAATATGCAATAGTATTATTTTGATATATCAAAAAGGAGCGGATATCATGTACCAACGAAGGTGGAAAGATTTTGTCCTTTACGTTCTAGTCGGCCTCGCGACCCTCGGGCTTCTCTCCGGGTGCCGGGGAGACACTCCAGAGAGCGCCACCGAATACGAAGCGGGAACACAGAGAACCGATGATCTATTCCGAATCGTTGCCACGACCACCCAAGCGGCGGATCTGACGAAGATACTCACCGAGGGGGTCCCGGGTGTTGATATCACGGCCCTGATGGGTCCCGGAGTCGATCCGCATCTCTATCAGCCGACGGAGAGCGACGTCGTGGCGATGAACGCGGCGGATATGGTGGTGTACAGCGGTCTCCACCTCGAGGGACAGTTCGACGCGGTCTTTGAAGCCCTCGGGGAACGGGACGTACAAGTCTACCCACTCTCTCGTCCGGTCAAGGAGGCGGGTTTCGTCGTCGGATCGGGAACCGACGATCCCCACTTCTGGTTCGACCCGAGGAATTGGGAGCTGTCGGCTACCGACCTCGCGGAAACCCTCGGGCGGCTCCACCCGGAGGGGGCCGAAGCGTACTCCCGAAACGCCGAGACCTACGCCGAACAGCTGCGCTCGCTCTACGCGTGGGCCGAGGAAGGCATGAGCCGGGTCCCGGCGGGGCAGCGACACGTGGTCACCTCCCACGATGCGTTCCAGTACTTCGGTGCGGCCTTCGGATGGCAGGTCGCGGGGATTCAGGGGATTAGCACCCAGGACGAGGCCGGAGTCGCGGATATCGAAAAGATGGTGGACTTTGTCATCGAAAATGACATACCGGTCCTCTTCGTCGAGAGCAGTATCCCCCCGAACACCATTGGCGCCGTAGTCGAAGCCATCGAGGCCGAAAACGGCAGCGTCGACATGGGGCTTCGGGAGCTCTACGGCGACGCGATGGGGGTCCCGGGTACCTTCGGTGGCACCTACGTCGGGATGCTCGCGGAAAACGTTCTGACAATTCTCCAGTCGTACCGCTGCGCCGGGGTGGAGATCGAGATTCCGGCGTGGCCCGAAGGACTAACCCCGGTTCCCCCGGAGGAGATAGCGAATGCCGAGTGCGATTGATCCCGGAATTCCGGCGATTGCGATAGACGACCTGACGGTCGCGTATAACAGCAAACCGGCTCTCTGGGATGTCGATCTCGAAATACCCCAGGGCGTATTGATGGCGGTCGTCGGCCCGAACGGGGCCGGAAAGAGCACCCTGATAAAGGCCGCCCTCAACCTGGTTCCCCGGGCGGCAGGACAGGTCCGTTTCTTCGACCTACCCTACGAAAAGGCCCGGGACCTGGTTGGTTACGTACCGCAGAGGGGAAGCGTCGACTGGGACTTTCCGACCACGGTTCTCGACGTCGTCACCATGGGGCTCTACCGTCGTCTGGGGTGGTTCCGCCGTCCGGGGAACCGGGAACGGGAACGTGCCCTCTACGCCTTGGAGCAGGTCGGTCTATCGGACCTTGCCGGAAGGCAGATCAGCCAACTCTCCGGAGGACAGCAACAGCGCACCTTTCTGGCCCGGGCTCTCGTACAAGACGCCCAGCTCTATTTTATGGACGAGCCCTTTGCCGCGGTCGACGCGGTAACCGAGAAGGCGATCGTCGGGATACTCAAGGAGCTGAACCGCCGGGGGCGGACCGTCGTGGTTGTCCACCACGACCTTCAGACGGTGTCGGAGTACTTCGACTGGGTCACGCTTCTGAACGTCGAAGTAATCGCGAGTGGCCCCGCCAAGGACGTCTTCACACCGGAGCTCCTGCGGAAAACCTACGGCGGCAAAGTCGGGGCCCTCCGGGGCAGCGCAACATGATCAAAGACCGCCGTGGGTGGACCCCTATTGTTGTTGCGGCCCTGGTCACGGCCGGGTTTCTCCCCCTCTTTCCCGCGTTACTCGGGGTGCGCTACAGCTACACCTTGAGAGTCGTCACCCTCGGGGGATCCCTCCTCGGACTCGTGTCCGGGGTTCTCGGGAGCTTCGCGGTCCTCCGGCGGCAGAGTCTACTCGGTGACGCCCTCTCCCACGCCGCCCTGCCGGGTGTGGCGGCGGCCTTCCTGTTGGCGGGACGGAGCCTTCCGGCGCTTCTTCTCGGGGCCGGTGTCGCGAGCTGGCTCGGCCTACTCTTCGTTCGGCTGTTGACCCGGCGCACCCGAATAAAGGAGGACGCGGCGATGGGAATCGTTCTCGCGGTCTGGTTCGCCGCGGGTATCGCGGGCCTTACCTACATACAGGGTCGGCCGGACGCGAGCCAGGCGGGCCTCGACACCTTTATCTTCGGACAGGCGGCGGCGGTGGGACGGAGCGACATCCTGTTGATCGCCCTCGTCGGCGCCGCAGCCTTTTTAGTCGTCGGGGTCTTCTGGAAGGAGTTCAAGCTCGTTACCTTCGACCCGGAGTTTGCCGGAGCCAACGGGTTTCGCGTCGACTGGCTCACCGGCGTTCTTATTTTTCTCTTGGTCGTGGCCGTCGTCCTCGGTTTGCAGATGGCCGGAGTCGTTCTGATGGTCGGACTCTTGATAGCCCCGGGGGTTGCCGCCCGGCAATGGACCGACCGCCTCGAGCAGATGATCGTTTTGGCGGGTCTCTTCGGCGCCTTCGCCGGGGGTACCGGCGCCGTGATCAGTGCGGTCGACCGCGATATTCCCACGGGCCCCACGATAATCGTTGTATCGTTTCTTTTGGTAGCCCTTTCGATTGCGGCGGCTCCGGGACGTGGCGTGGTATGGAGCCTTCTCCGGCGGAGAAGGGATCGGAAGCGGTTCGCCGCCCGAAACGTAATGCGGGACCTCTACCACTACGCCTACGACCACGGCGACGCCGAAGGAGCCGTTCCGGATTCCTTCATCTCCGGGCTCCGGGGGCACCGAGGAACGAAGGGACTCCGGACGCTTCTGTCCTCGGGGCTCGCCCGGAAAACAGAAGAGGGCGACACCGGGGTACGGTGGAGACTCACCGAGAAGGGAGCCCAGGTGGCCGCCGTCGATGCCCGGAATCAACGCCTCTGGGATCTCTACCGGGAGCTCCGGGACCAACTGGATCTGCCTACCGTAGCCGAAGAGCGGGACCGGGACATTCGCGCGGTGCTCCCGGAGGAGACGGTCGATACCTTGTCGAACCTTCTCGGCGAAAAAGGAGCGGAACCTCGTGTTCGGAATTGAGCAACTCCTGGTGAGGGGCGTCCTTGTCTTCTTCGACGCGGATACGATCAACACCTTCTTCCGGGATCCAAGGACGACGGCAACGATTCTCGGGGTCCTTATCGCGATCGCCGGCGGCCTGCTGGGATGCTACCTGCTCCTTCGAGGCATGTCGCTGACGAGCGACGCGATCAGTCATACCGTGCTCCTTGGAATCGTCATCACCTTTCTGATTATGACCCGATGGCTCGGGGCCGAAGGCGACCTCTCCTCACCCTGGCTGATCATCGGGGCGGCCGGAGCCGGGGTGCTCACGGTAGTCCTTACCGAGCTACTCTTCCGCTCCGGGCTCGTCCGACAGGACGCTGCCCTCGGCCTGGTCTTTCCCCTCCTTTTCGCCGTGGCCGTCATATTCGTGTCCCGAACCGTGGAGGACGTCCACATGGACGAGGACGCCGTGATGATCGGGGAAATCGGCATGGCCTGGGCCGACACGCGGAGCTACTGCTTAGCCAACTGCGAAGAGGTAACCATTACCCCGGAGGACGACAGGGCCCGCTTCGCCCGGCAATGCACCAATTGCGTAAGCCTCGGCATAAGCCCTAGACACCCGGAGGCGGAGTTTACCGAAATCTGCATCAACTGCGGTACCTACTCACCCTCGAGAGCTTGGCAGGAGGGCCTAGTAGAGTCGCCTCCGGTGACGGTATTCTGGCCGAAGTCGGTTACGGTTATGGGGGTACTCGCACTCTTGACGATACTCTTCGTGCTGGTGTTCTACAAAGAGCTCAAGCTCTCGACCTTCGACCCGGAATTGGCCAAGGCCCTCGGATTCCGCCCGGGGCTACTCCATTACACGTTGATGATTCTCGTAAGCCTCGTCGCCGTCGGTGCCTTCAATGCAGTCGGCTCGATCCTGGTAATCGCCTTCTTTATCGTCCCACCGGCCGCCGCTTACCTCCTGACCGACCGTCTGTCGGTGATGCTCTTGGCCGCCGGATTCGTCGGGGCGGCCGGTGCCTACTTCGGGTACGACCTGGCTCGGGGAAGCCTCTTCGGAATCGTCGATCTGCCGGGGGCCTATCGCTCGTCCATTTCGGCTTCGATGGTCCTGATGATGTTCGTCCTCTTTGTCGTCGTTCTTCTAGCGTCTCCGAAGTACGGCCTCGTCTCAGCGGCCCTTCGTCGGCATCGACGCCGGCGGCGATTCTCCGAGCAAGTAATCCTCGGCCACGCCGAGCACCACGCCGGAAAGCCGGAGGCGGCCCGAGAGCTCTCCGTCGACGGCCTAGAGGAACACTTCCGGTGGCACGGGCGACGCACCCGGCGCATTCTTCGGCGGCTCTGGAATCGGAACCTCGCGGAGGTCCGGGAGGGCACTTTGAAGATAACCGAAAAGGGACACCGAAGCTTGAACGCCTTCCGGCGACGCTAAGCGAACCAGGGCTCGGCCGGTCCCTCAGCGTAGAGGGCGTGCTCCTTGCATTCGTAGGGGAAGACCTTCCGGGCCGCCTGGAGCCCTGCCGCTTCCGGGGGGGTACCTTCGGCGGCCAATCTCCGAGCCTCTTCGATCCACCGGCCTGCTTTGTGGCGGCTTGGGACGTGAACCAGGCTGTACTTCCGCTTGAGAAACGTTCGGAGGCGGTCCGAGGTCTCCTGGTGTTGAGTCGGGTCGATCATTCCGCGCCTGCCGTGGACCTAACCCTGGGGACAAGCCGCGCAACGCTCTCGATGTGATGGGTCTGGGGAAACATATCGACCGGCTGGATCTCCTCGAGCTCGTAGCTCTCCGACATAATCTCGATATCCCGGGCCTGGGTCGCCGGATTGCAGCTGACGTAGACGATGGGTCCCGGGACCGTCTCGCCGATCAGCTTTGCGGCGGCGGGGTGGAGACCACCCCGGGGCGGGTCGAGGATGAGGACCCGGGGGACCGGGGCTGCTTTGCCGGCGGCCGCTGCCTTCGGTGCCGCAGCCTTCGGTGCCGCGCCGCCGAGAAAGAGGAGCTCCGGAAGGCGCTTCTCGACCTCCCCCACCTCGAACCGGGCGTTCCCGATGCCGTTCGCCTCTGCGTTGTCCCGGGCCCGGGCGACGGCCGCCTCGACCGACTCGATGCCGAGGACGCTCCGGGCCCGGCGAGCGAGGTAGAGCCCAATACTCCCGGCGCCGCTGTAGAGGTCCCACACCTCCTCTTCCCCGGTGAGCCTTGCCATCCTCTCAACGGCGTCGTAGAGAACCTCCGCCTGCCGGGAGTTCGTCTGATAGAAGGACATCGCGTCGATCCGGAGCTTCAGGTGGCCGCAGACCTCGGTAATGTGATCCGCCCCGGCGAAGGGGTGGGCCGTCAGACCGACCAGCGAGTCGTTCATCCGGCGGTTGACGATGTAGTTGAGGGAGGTTATCTCCGGAAACGCCTCTTTGACGGCCGAGAGCAGCGCGAAGACCTCGGGCCGCTCTTCGTAGACCACCAGGCTCACCATCGTCTCGCCGGTTTGGGAGGTCCGGATGACGAGGCTCCTGAGAAGCCCCTCGTGGTTCCGGGGATCGTGGAAGCTCAAGTCTCTCTCGAGGGCCATCTCTCGGACGCGGTTACGAATCGCGTTCGACGGCTCCTCCTGGAGCCAACATTCCTCGATGTCGAGGACCCGGTCGAACCATCCCCGGACGTGGAACCCGAGGGCTCGCCGGTCTCCGACACTCTCCCCGGATGCAACTTCCGATTCCTCGAGCCACCGGCTCGGGGAAAAGGAGAACTCCAGCTTGTTCCGGTAGAGGCGGTCGGTGGGTGCTCCGAGAATAGTGCCGATCGGAGGGTCCACTATCCCACCGATACGTTCGAGGGCGGTCTTTACGAAGTACTGTTTGTACTCGAGCTGTTTCGGGTAGGGAAGAAACTGCCACTTGCAGCCCCCGCAGGAATCGAAATGGCGGCAAAATGGCTCTACCCGGTGCGGGGATGATTCGAGGAGACGCAGCGGTTTCGCAAAGGCGTAGCTGCGCTTCTTCTTGATCACCTGGGCCTCGACGACTTCCCCCGGTAGGGTCTCCTCGACAAAGATGACCCGCCCCTCGTGCCGGGCGATCCCGTACCCCCTTTGCTCAATATCCTCTATTTTCGCCACAAAGGGACTCTTAATGCGGCTCATGCGGTATCCTCCGGGACGGGCAGATTTGACACAGAGTCGCAAATCGGGCGAGAGTACGAGTAATGCGTCGAAGACGTCTCAAGAAGCTTCCTCTATCGCTGTCGAATTCGGGGGGGCTCCGGCTCTTTTTCCTGGGTACCGGCAGCGCGTTTACCAAGAAGAATTACCAGAATAACCTGCTGATCATCAAGGGCGACCGTCATGTTATGGTCGATTGTGGAACCCGGACCTCCGAGGCCTTCGTGCGCCTCGGGTCCAATGTAACGGCGATCGACACCTATCTGATCACCCACTCGCATGCCGACCATATCGGGGGGCTGGAGGAGTCGATGCTTATGGGTCGGTACGTCACCAGGACCAAACCGACCGCCATTATAGACGAAGAGTACGAGAGCATCCTCTGGGACCAGAGCTTGCGAGGCGGAAGCGCCATGAACGAGCGCCGAGACGGGACCGGCCTTTCCTTCGGGGACTACTGGAAGGTTATCCGCCCGACCCCCGCCGAGGTTCTCGGCCGGGAGGGCTACGAGGTATCGGTCGGCGATATCCACATCCGGGCCTTCCGGACCCGGCATTTCCCCGAGGAGGCCACATCCTGGAAGGAGGCCTTTTACAGCCTGGGGTTGATTATCGACGACCGGATCTTCTTTAGCGGCGACACCCAATTCGACGCCGGTCTGGTCGAAAGGGCCCTCTCGGACTATCCGATCGAGGCCGTATTCCAAGACACCCAGTTCTTTCCCGGGGGAATCCACGCGAACCTCGACGAGATCATCACCCTTCCCGAAGAGATTCGCAGGATGACCTTCCTGATGCACTACCCGGACGACTGGGAGAAGCACAAGAAAAAGGCGCGTAAGGCCGGACTCCGGTTCGCCCGGGCCTGGCATTACTACGACTTCGACTAGATCAACTCCTGGATATGCTCCCGCCCGAGGTGGACCACCACGGGTCCCTCTTCCGGCGAAAGCCATCGGGCCTCGCCGTCGATCTGGATGGGAATCGGGCGTTCGGCCGTCAGAATCAACCGGGCTATCTTATGACTGTGAACCTTCGGGTGACCGAGGTGGGTCCCCCGGAGGAGACGCCTCTTGAGGGCCAGCTTGCCGATCAGGCCGAGGTGCTCGACAAAACAGAGGTTCCCATCGTCCGGAAGAATCGCGATTCCGCCGCCGTAGGTACGGCCTCCGGAGACTCCCACGGCGATAAGAATGAGCGACTCCTCGACCACGAGCACCTCGCCCTGGTCGGTTTCTATCTCCAGACGGAGCATCCCAGGGCCGTGGGCCACCTCGTAGAAGAGCACCGCGAGGTTCGCAAGAGCCCGGTAGGAGTTCCCTCCGAAGACCCCCCGAAACTGCTCGTTCTTGATGGTTGTATAGGCGTCGATTCCAAAGGAGGCAATGTTAAACCCGAGCTCCCGGCCTCCGAGGCGCGTCTCAATTTCGAGAGCCTTCAGGGAAACTTCGGCGTCGGCGATCAGAAGCCGATCGATCGCTTCCTCCGGAGATGCCGAGGAGGGCCCGTCGTTCGAGCTGCCGGCAGGAAAACGAAATACGACGACCCTTCTGCGAAGCGTCTCGGAGAGTGTCAGGAGGATCGACAGGACCGACTTGTGAGTCCCGTCGCCCCCGACACTCAGGAGGAGGATCCCCCGGCTTCCCTCGAGGAGCGCCTCCTTGAGGTAGCCCGCGAGACCAAGAAGCTCCGACGGAATCTGCTCCCGTCGATTTGGGGAAAAAACAACCGCCCCAGGAGGAGCATCCCCGGAGGTAGCATCCCCGGGGGTAGTATCCCCTGGCACCGCATGCCCGGACGCCTCAGGGATCCTTCGAAGGTGCTCCGCCGCCGCGTCGCGGATACGCGCTAAGAGCCGGGGGTCCGCGAGAGCACCGCTGAAGCGGTTGGCAAAGAGGACCACCCTCGAGCCGGTCAACCTGGAGTAGTCCGAGGCACCGGCAAGGATTGCGAGTTTCAGGATAAGGTCTTCGAAGTCATGGTAAAGGTGGGAGTCCTTCACCCCGATGACACACCCCTTTCGAGGAGTATGTCGTTGTAAGGACGCGGCTCGATCTTTTCCCGGGTAATGCCGAGGTCGGCAAAGAAAGCACGGATACCCGACTGGGCCCGGGCGATCGCTTCCGGGTCATCGTCCTCGACCACCTTCTCCACCTCCAGAAAGGTCCCGAGGCCGGCGACCTCCGAAAGCTCCACGCTCAAACCGTCGCAGGAATACTGAGTCCCGCGCTTCTCTTTCCGAATAAAGACACGGCAGCCTACCCGCTTCGCGAGCTCCGAAAACGCATCTTCGTCGGAAACGGTAAACTCCACCTCGCGGTTGGTTTCCATACCGTCGACGATTCTTTTCTCTTTGAAGGTACAGATGAGCCTGCCGTCGTCGTTCCGGATCCGAAACTCCTGGGGAAGAAGCCCGGGGCTTCCCGCCGGCGGGACCGGTGCGACGAAGTAGGTATCGGCTTTGTAAAAGCTGCGGACCTCTCGGCAGTTGTCCCGAAGGTATAGATGGAGTGCTTTCGGGTCGTCGATCCAGGCCTTCATCTCCACTTCGGTAGCCATCTGCCTCTCCTAGTCGAATACCACGGTCTTGTTGTTGAATACCAGGAGACGATGCTCGAGATGAAGCCGAACCGCCCGGGAAAGAACCAGCTTCTCCAGGTTTCGTCCCTTCTGAATAAGGTCCGGTATGGAATCCCTATGGCTAATCCGGGAGACGTCCTGCTCGATGATCGGACCCTCGTCGAGCTTCTCAGTGACGTAGTGGCTGGTAGCTCCGATAATCTTGACACCCCGGGAGAACGCCTGGTGATACGGTTTAGCCCCGACAAAGGCCGGCAAGAAGCTGTGATGGATGTTGATAATCCGGTGCGGAAACTCCGCCACGAAGGCCGGCGAGAGAATCTGCATGTACCTGGCGAGGACCACGAGGTTTGCCCCGGCTTCTTTTATCAGTGCGATCTGCTTTTCCTCTGCCTCGGGCTTCGTCTCTCGGGTAACCGGGATGTGGTGGAAGGGAATCCCGAACCACTCGGCGATGTGAGCCGTCTCCGAATGGTTACTGATAATCATCGCGATATCCGTATCGAGCTCCCCCTCCTTGGTTCGAAGAAGGAGATCGAAAAGACAGTGGTCGTACTTCGACACGAGTATCGCCAGCCGATTCCGTATCTCGGAGAATTCCAAGAGCACGTTCATCGAGAACTTGATGGCGATCGGCTCGAAGGCGCTCTTGATCTTGTCCCGGGGAAGCGCAAAGTCGGAAATGTCCCACTCGACCCGCATAAAGAAGGTGTCCGTTTCTGCGTCGTTGTGCTGGCTCGAGTGGAGAATGTTGCCGCCGTAGGTAAAGATGAAGTGTGTTACCTCGGCGACAATGCCCCGGGCGTCGGGACAGGAGAAGAGCAGAATGGCCCTGGGTTTTGAGGATTCCTTATCTGCCGGGGCCATCGGGGCCTCAGCCGCCCTTGGCCTGATTGGCCACCGCTTCGGCTGCCTTTCGGGCCGCTTCCTGGTCTCCGAGGTAGTAGTGCTTAATGGGCTGCAGAGCGTCGTCGAGCTCGTAGACCAAAGGAATCCCCGTTGGGATGTTCAGGCTGGGGATGTCCTCGTCGGAGATGTTGTCCAGGTACTTTACCAGGGCCCGCAAGGAGTTTCCGTGGGCAGCAATAATCAGGCGCTTACCTTCGAGAATCGCCGGAGCCACCTCGACCCGCCAGAACGGCAGAAAGCGGTCGACCGTGTCCTTGAGGCACTCGGTCCGCGGCAGCTCGTTCTTCGGGATCGTCGCGTACCGTCGATCCCTCCCGGGAAAACGCTCGTCGCTTTCTTCCAGAGGCGGCGGCGGAACATCGTAGCTGCGCCGCCAGATGTGCACCCGTTCTTCCCCCTCTTTGGCGGCCATCTGGGCCTTGTTGAAACCCTGAAGCGACCCGTAGTGCCGCTCGTTGAGCCGCCAGGTCTTGTAGACCGGTATCCAACTCAGTCCCATTTCCAGAAGCGCCAGATCCAGGGTCCGGATAGCCCGGGTGAGCACTGAGGTGTACGCCCGGTCAAAGGTATACCCTTCGTCCTTCATCAGGCGCCCGGCCTGTCGAGCTTCTTCGACTCCCCTTTCCGAGAGGTCGACATCGGTCCAACCAGTAAAGAGATTCTCTTTGTTCCAAACGCTTTCGCCGTGGCGAAGAAGGACTACTTTGTACATGGCCCCAGAGTAGCGTCAGCTAGACTCGTTGTCAATTCCGCCGAGGCCCACAATCTGCGCCGCAGTGCTCCAGGCAAGGAGGGCGCACTTGATGCGGACGGGGTAGTCTTTGACCCCGCTCATCGCCTCCAGATCCTCCAGAGCCCCCTCGAAGTCGGGCTCGTTGCCGTCCACGAGCATTCCCCGGAAGCGCCGGATGATATCTCGAGCCTCGTCAAGGCGTCGTCCTTTGAGGGCCTCGCAGAGGAGGTTGGCCGAGGCACAGCAGATGGAACACCCGATCCCCTCGTAGGACACGTCCTCTATCGTGTCGCCCTCTATATCCATGAACAGGGTCAGGTCGTCACCGCAGGAAGGGTTGTTCCCTTCGGCTTCGGCGGTGGCATGCTCGAGGCGCCGCTTGTTCTTCGTCGACTTGTAGTTTTCGAGGATGATTTCCTTGTAGAGATCCTGCTCGAGACTCATGCGAAGACCCTCCGGACCCGGTCGATCGCCTCAAAGAGCTTATCCACCTCTTCGAGGGTGTTGTATAGATAGAAGGAAGCGCGGGTGGTCCCGGGAATTCCCATTACCTGCATGTAGGGATGGGCGCAGTGCATACCCGTCCGGACGGCGATTCCCTCGGAATCGAGAATGGTCCCGACGTCGTGGGAATGGACCTCCGCAATGTTGAACGAAAAGATTCCCCCCCGCTTCGAGAGGTCCCTCGCACCGTAGCGGATAACGTAGTCCAGGGCGGTTGCCCGTTCTTCGGCGTAGGCAAGGAGACGACGCTCGTGGGTGGCGATTGCTTCGAGGCCGATCGCCTCGAGGTAGTCGACGGCGGCCGAGAGGCCGAAGACCCCGGCGATGTTCGGCGTCCCGGCTTCGAAGCGGTCGGGTGCCTCTTTGAAGGTAGTCCCGCTCTTCTTGACCCGGGAGATCATGTCACCGCCGTAGATAAGCGGCTCCATCGTATCTAAGAGCTCTTTGGACCCCACGAGCACGCCGACCCCGGTGGGTCCGCACATCTTGTGACTCGAAAAGGAGACGAAGTCGACCAGACCGTCGGAGAGGTCGATGCGATGGTGCGAGGCGAGTTGCGCCGCGTCGAGAACGGTTATCGCCCCCACGGAGCGGCCCCGGCGAAAGAGCTCGGAGACCGGGGGCATGTAGCCGGTTACGTTGGACATACCGGTCACCGCGACCACCCGGGTCTTCGGACCGATAAGCCGGTCTGCCTCCTTCAAGTCGATTTCGTCGGTCTCGGGGTCCAGCTCGAGATAGCGAAGAACGGCTCCCGTCCTTTCGGCGAGCATCTGCCAGGGCACGAAGTTCGCATGGTGCTCCACATCTGTTACGACAATCTCGTCTCCCGGTTGCAGCCTGCTTCGCGCCCACCCGAATGCCACCAGGTTTATTGACTCGGTGGCGCCCCGGGTAAAGATGACCACGTGGCTCTCCGGTGCCCCGACCATCTTGCCGATCTTTTCCCGGGTTCCGTCGTAGAGCTCCGAAGCCTCTTCGGAGAACTGATAGACTCCCCGGTGGATATTCGCTCCGTACTCGGTATAGTACGCCCGCTCGGCATCGAGGACCGCCCGGGGCTTCAACGATGTCGCGGCGTTGTCGAAATAGACCAACGGCTTTCCCCTCATCTCTCGTGCGAGAATGGGGAAGTCCCGACGAATAGCCGAGACGTCTAGTCCCGTATCTTCCATTGAGTTAATCACGGTGCTAGGGTACGTGTTCCGCCCTCGGTCGTCAACGATGCCGTTCCGTCGCCGGGCACACAAAAAAGGGACCCCGGTACGGGTCCCTTATAAGGAAATGCTTGTCGCGTTCGTTTGTTAGCCGGCGTCGGCGAAGTTCTGGGCTACTTGATCCCAGTTGATGACGTTGAACCAATTTTCAATGTATTCGGCCCGCCGATTTTGATACTTAAGATAGTAGGCGTGCTCCCAAACGTCCAGCCCAAGAATCGGAGTCTTTCCTTCGGTCAGGGGATTATCCTGGTTCGGGGTGCTGGTGATTTCGAGCTTGCCGTTAGATACCACGAGCCATGCCCAACCGCTTCCGAAGCGTCCGGTTGCTGCGGCGGTAAACTGCTTTTTGAACTCGTCGAAGCTGCCGAAGGCGCTCTTGATGGCATCACCGAGGGCGCCCGCCGGTTCGCCTCCGCCGTTGGCCGAAAGAGTCGGCCAGAAGAGTGCGTGATTGTAGTGACCACCACCGTTGTTTCTGACCGCGCCGCGGATTTTCTCGGGAAGGCTACCCAGCTCTCGGATAAGCTTCTCGATGGGCCATTCGGCGTATTCGGTACCTTCTACGGCATCGTTGAGCTTCGTGGTGTAACCGACGTGATGCTTGTCGTGATGGACCTTCATCGTCGCTTCGTCGATATTCGGCTCCAACGCGTTGTATGCGTAGGGCAAATCCGGGGTGTTAAAAGCCATAATTCCTCCTTCGTATGTGACGGATACTGTCTCACCCCGAAAATACTAATTCCGAGTGTCCGGATCAAACAATCCACCGAGTTCCTCAGGCATTACGAAGAGGTCTGACCCCGGAAGACTCCCGCCGAGGGAGGCCGGGTCGAAGGCGTAGAGGGCTCGGAAATAGGGCCCGATGGCCCGGTGGGCCGCGGACCCTACAAGCCCCACCAGGTTCGACCGGGGAATTGCCGCCTGGGCCTCTGCGGCGGAAAAGCCGATGCCGAGGGCTTCCACGATGGGCCCAGCCTGCTCCGGGTTCTCCCGGACCCAATCGATCGAGGCGAGGTATTCCTCGAGGAAGGTGGCGACGAAGGCGGGCTCCTCTTCGACCAACCGCTCGTGAATAACCAGACAGCCTAGACCGATGGTGGAGCCCCTTCCGAGCTGCCGCTGCCACTCATCTTGGATATCGACCGCCACCCGGGCCTCCGGATTCTGCTGCAGGACCCGTGTCACGAAGGGTTCCGGAAGGAGGGCGCTCTCTTCCCGCCCGCTCAGGAGCAGCTGGGCGGCCTCCGTGTGGTTGACGTAGCTGATCGAGAGGTCTTCCTCGGGGTCGATTTCCCGCCCTTCCAAGAGCGCTTGGAGAATGATGTCGGGATTCGCCCCCCGGCCGCTAACCAAGAGCTCCCGTCCTTCGAGGTCGCCGAGGTCCTCGATATCGGGGTTGGTAGAAACGATGTAGAGCACCCCGAGGGTATTGACGGCCAAGACGCGGTAGGGCACTCCCGACGAGTAGAGGCGAGCCGCAACGTTGGTCGGGAGCGCCGCAATATCCGCTTCGCCGGAGAGAACGTTGGAGACGGTAACGTCCGGCGCCGAGGAAAAACGATACTCGACATCCAACTCCCCCGGGAGAATCGGGTTGTCTCCGGCGAGCTTCGCGATGCCGAGGCCCGTGGGACCCCGAAGACTCTCGACGACGACCACCTCCCGATTCTCGACGTGGCCTAGACTAAAGACGATTCCCGGCAGAAGCAACAGCAGGACCACGAGGGAAAGCTTGCAGGATATGTGAGGTAACAAGTATTCTCTATTCATACCTTATTCTGTCAAAAGAGGTTCATTCATGGCTACCCTTCAAACCAGCTATCTCGGTCTTTCTCTGGCTAATCCGATAATCGCTTCGAGCTCCGGCCTTACCGGAACGGTAAAGGGCGTCAAACGGTGCGAAGAGGCCGGCGCCGGCGCCGTTGTCCTCAAGTCGCTCTTCGAAGAACAGATAGAATCGGAGGTCGACAACCGCGAGCAAGACGTCGATCTATCGGTTCATCCGGAGGCCGAAGAGTATCTTCAACAAATGGGACGCCATCTCGGGCCTCAGGCGTACCTCGAGCTCATTGAGTCGAGCAAACAACAGACCAACATTCCGATTATCGCGAGCGTCAACTGCGTCTCCAACAAGTGGTGGTGCAACTACGCCAAGCAGATCGAGGAAGCCGGAGCCGACGCCATCGAACTGAACATCTCACTGATGCCCCGGGACGCCGGGGAGGATGCCACCCAGGTCGAGAAGCGGGTCGTCCGCCTGGTCGACAAGGTCCGGCAGTGCATCTCGATTCCCATCGCGGCGAAGATCGGACCCTACTTTACGGCGCTTCCGGCCTTGGCGACTAATCTCCGAAAGGCGGGTGCCGAAGCGCTGGTGCTCTTTAACCGGTTTTATCAGCTCGATATCGACGTAAGCGCGATGGAGCTACGACCCGGGTACCAGTTCAGCCGGCCCACCGAGATCTATCAGACCATCCGGTGGATTTCGGTCCTTCGTGACCGGGTCGGATGCCAGCTCTCGGCCTCTACGGGGGTTCACTCGGCAACCGACGCGCTCAAGCTAATTCTCGCCGGAGCGGACTCGGTTCAGATGTGCTCCGCCCTCTACAAGCACGGTATCGATGTTATTGGAAAGGTCAACCGCGATATCGAAACCTGGATGGGGGATCACGGCTTCGAGACGGTCGACTCCTTCCGGGGCAAGCTTGCCCAGTCGGAAAGCGCCAACCCGGAAGCCTACGAGCGGCTGCAATACATCAAGGCGCTGACCGGGCTTACCTGATGGCCCTCGAGACGCTTCGACGTGTCCGGGGCCTGGTCCTCCTCGGTCTGGCCATTGCTCTAATTATCGCCGGAGCCTATTTGATTGTCCCGATTCCGGGAAGTCCGGTTCCCGTTGTGTTGCAGAACCTCTTCGTCGTCGCCGCGGGCATGCTCCTTGGTCCGGTGAGAGGAGGTCTCGCGGTGGCGATCTACTTGCTGATGGGCGCCGTCGGACTGCCGGTCTTCTCCGGCGGAGGTGGGGGGCTCGGGCACCTCGCGGGCCCCACCGGTGGTTACCTCGTCGGGTTTCCGGCCGCCGCCTTGGCCGCCGGTACCATCTGCCGGGGCACGCCGAGGCCGTCCCGGGACGTTCTCGGAGCGGTCGTCGGGATGCTTATGGTCTATCTGGTGGGAGTCCCTCGCCTCAAGGCGGTCTTGGACATCTCCTGGGGAGCCGCCCTGACGGTGGGGTTCTTTCCGTTTCTTATCGGTGACGCCCTCAAGGCCGCCGCCGCCGTCGGAGCCGTCCGACTTGCCCGGCGGGCCCTCCCGGAAATCGAGGTCTCGTAGCCGTTGCAGAAGCCTGAGCCGGGGCTTTTTCTTCGAGACGTCTCGCTTCGCTTTCCCGACGGCACCCTCGCCTTGGACGGAGTCTCCTTCCGGCTGGCCCCGGGAGAACGCGGTATCGTCGCGGGTCCGAACGGAGCGGGAAAGACCGTCCTCGCCCGTGTGATAGCGGGGCTGTTGGAGATCACCACCGGAGACCTTTCGGTCGACGGCAGGCCTCCGGGGTTCGATCCTGAGAAGGAGTCCGCAGTCGGCCTGGTTTTTCAGAACCCGGAGCATCAGATAGTGGGCCAGACCGTCTGGGAGGATACCCTCTTCGGCCCCGAAAACCTCGGCCTTCCGACCGGCGAGGCGCGGGACCGGGCGGAGGAGGCACTCGAAACCATGGGCCTCTCTCACCGCCGACAGGAAAACCCCTACCATCTCTCCGGTGGCGAGCGACGAAGACTCGCGATTGCCGGAGTCCTTGCGTTACGCCCGAAGATCCTCGTCCTCGATGAACCCTTTTCGGGGCTCGACTACCCCTCTCTCCGCAGGCTTCTCGTAGCATTGGCCTCCCCGGCTCTCTCGCGGCTGCCGGTCCTGATAGCGACTCATGAAATCGAGACCTTCCTACCCCGAGCCGACCGCCTCTTGGTTTTGCGGAACGGCGTCGTCCTCTTCGACGGGCCGCCCCGGGACGCCGTCCCCTACTTCGAAGGCTGGGACCTCCGCCCGGTTCGGCTCCCGTGAAAGGGCCCGAAAGCTCTCTCTTTACCCTGTCGGCCCCCGGATCCCCCGCCCGGGAGTGGGATTCCCGGCACAAGCTCCTTGCACTCCCCCTTCTGGGTGCGGCATTCGTCTCCGCGCCGCCGGGGCTTCTGTGGATCCCCTTGGCCCTGCTGACGCCGGGGTTCCTCCTAGCCCGGGTCTCCATCCGGAGATCGCTCAACGCGGCGCGGTGGTTCCTTTTCCTCGTATTCCTCTTGACGGTTACCCGGGGAACCCGGATCGACGCGCTTCTTCCGCCGCAAATAACCCTATCCGGCGCCGGGGCCGCAGACGGGGCTCTGGTCGGTCTGCGGATACTCGCGGTGGCGTTGACGGGACATCTCTATATTTCGGTAACCCCGAGGGGGGACACGGTCCGTTCGCTCGAGTGGCTCCTCCGACCGGTTCTCGGGAACCGAAGAAGCGCAGACCTCGCCCTGGTGGTGGGCTTAAGCCTCTCGACGGTCCCAATTGTCTTTCGATCCGTCTACGAAGCAGGGGTCGCGCTGACCGCCCGGGGCCTCCCCCGGCGCCGGAGGGTGCGGAGGATGACCCTGATCTCCACGGTCTCGATCCAACAGCTCCTCCGCCGGAGCGACGCCATGGCCAACGCCCTGGTGGCTCGCGGCTACACCGGCTTAAACCGGTCGCTGGTCTTCGGCAGGGCGACCCGCCGCTTTTCGGTATCCCTCCCGGCAGTTGGTGTCTTTCTCGTGGTGCTCCTCCTCGGCCGGTAGCCTGGCCTGACGTGTCAACAAGCCTGTTGATGGCAGGGGGGTAATATGTTGTTGAAAAAGGATCTATAGCCCACAAGCCCCGTGTATTCCTGCTGCACACTCTGATTCGCTGCATTTAGCGGCCTAGAAGCGAATTAGGCGAGTTCTATCAACAGGCTTGTTGATACACTACCGAGGCTGGACTATAGGGAAACGGCTTTCAAGAGAAAATCCCGAGCCCCGAGGAGCGCCTCTTCGGGTATCGTGTGCCCCCCGGGAAATACCAGTAGGTCGCCAATCAGGCCGGCTCCGGTCAACAGACCGTGGAGCGCCCGGCCGTCGTCGAGGGCAAGGATACCGTCTTCGGTTCCGTGGCTCTGGAAGAACCGGGTACCCGCGAGGCGAGGCAGTTCCTGTTCCCACCGGGCCCGGGCGATCGGGGCGCCGGAAAAGAGGATGAGCCCCCCCGGCGGTTCGGGAGTCCCCAAAGCCGCTTCGACCGCGACCGTGGTCCCTTGACTGAAGCCGCCTAGAACTATCTTATCCCAGGGAATACCAAGATCTCCGGCAAGGCTCCGGATTCTCTTTCCGGATTCAACGAGCCCCGGCGGGTCCTTTTCCGCCAAGCCGGAGAAGTATCCACCGTATACCGCGAGGCGAAGGTCTTCCTGCGACTTCGGGTACCAGGCCCGGCCGTCGGGAAACCCGATCGCCGCGAGACTGTTCGGCGCCTCGGGGAAGAGCCATTCGTGTGACCTTTCCGGATCGAATACGTCGGCGAGTGCCGAAAGGTCGGTAGCGTTTGCCCCGAAACCGTGACAGAGAATAACCGCCGACTCTCCAGCTCCTTTGCGATATAGCGCTTCGTTCATTTCTCTACTCTACCCGGACCAGACCGCCGCGGCCAGGGGATTCGGAGTATCAACAAGCCTGTTGATGGTCCGCGGTACAACCCTCTGCACCACAAAAGGTAAGAAGGATCCCAAGCCCGAGTATCCGTTCTTTTTAACTACAGTTCGATCGGAGAACAACTTGGAACGAAATATCAACAGGCTTGTTGATACCACAAAGACATTTTCTAAACCGTATTGCGTTCCGTGCCGATACCGTATATAGTGGAGTCTTGTAGTTGTAAGGCTAAATCAACGCTATATATCGTGGTCAAAACCGTATGAGATGCCCCCAATGTGACAGCAGTGAAGATCGGGTCGTGGAATCCCGGACCCTCGCGAAGGGAACGGCGATTCGAAGACGCCGGGAGTGTCTGTCCTGCGGGTACCGGTTCACCTCCTACGAGCGGATTCAGGAAAAGCCCCTGATGATCGTAAAGCGGCGGGAGGGCAGGAGAGAGCCCTTCGACCGGGACAAGCTCGAGAAAGGTATCCGGCAGGCGTTACGGAAGCGTCCTGTGTCCCAATTGGAAATTGAGTCGATGCTCGACGACATAGAGGAACAGGCTCTTCTTATCGGTCGCGACGGAGGAGAGCTCTCTTCAACGCAGTTGGGAGAGATGGTCCTCGAGAAGCTGTACGGCCTCGATCGGGTGGCCTACGTGCGCTTTGCCTCGGTGTACCGGAACTTCGAGAACGTCGAAGAGTTCCTCCGGGAAATCGAGACCTTGACCACCAGGGCCGGCGACGCGGAAGCCTAAAGAATCTAAGAAGGGGGAGAAGGCATGAACTGGGAGGACCTTCTGAGCGAACACCGGGGACATCCCGGCATCATCAAGAACGTCGTAAAGCGGGACGGCCGCATTGAGCGATACGAACGGTACAAGATCTACCAGGCGATCATGAAGTCCTACGTTGCGACGGACCACAAAGAGTCGGCCGTCGCGACGCAGGTGGACGCCCTGGTGACCAGGGTCGAGCAACGGGTCGCCGCCCTGATGAAAGGCCGGCATCCGAACTCCGCTCCGGCGATCGAAGAGATCCAGGATGTGGTCGAGACCATCCTTATCGAAGCCGGAGAGGCGAAGGTCGCGAAGGCATACATCATCTACCGGGCTCGCCACGAAGCCATTCGGGACACCCGGAAGCTTATGCTCGACATCGACTCGACCATGGACGGCTACCTCTCGCAGTCCGATTGGCGGGTAAACGAAAACGCAAACGTGAATTTCTCCCTCGGCGGTTTGATACTCCACAACTCCGGGACCATTACCGCCAACTACTGGCTCAAGAAGATCTATCCCGAAGCCATCGGAAAGGCGCACCGGAACGCCGATTTTCACATCCACGACCTGTCGATGTTCTCCGGCTACTGCGCCGGGTGGAGCCTCCGTCAGCTGATCGAGCAGGGACTCGGCGGCGTGCCCGACAAGATCACCTCGAAGCCCGCGAAGCATTTGAACACCCTAATCCAGCAGATTGTGAATTTCTTGGGGATCATGCAGAACGAGTGGGCCGGCGCCCAAGCGTTCTCCAGCTTCGATACCTATCTCGCACCCTTCGTGAAGATCGACAACCTAAACGAGGAAGAGGTTACCCAGGCGCTTCAGAGCTTTATCTTCGGGGTAAACACTCCTTCCCGGTGGGGGAGCCAAGCGCCCTTTACCAACATTACCCTGGACTGGACGGTACCCGGAGACCTCAAGAATCTGCCGGCGATCGTCGCCGGCGAAGAGAAGGACTTTACCTACGGTGACTGCCAGCCGGAGATGGACCTGATAAACCGAGCCTTCATAAAGCTAATGCTATCCGGAGACGCAAACGGCCGGGGGTTCCAGTATCCGATTCCGACGTACAACATAACAGAAGAGTTTGAATGGTCCTCGGAGAACGCCAAGCTACTCTTCGAAATGACCGCGAAGTACGGAACGCCCTACTTCCAGAACTTCGTCAACTCCGACTTGAACCCAGGGGACGTGCGCTCCATGTGCTGCCGCCTTCAGCTCGACAAGCGGGAGCTGAGAAAACGCGGTGGGGGGCTCTTCGGCTCCGACGAGTTCACCGGCTCCATCGGCGTGGTAACCATCAACCTGCCGCGCATCGGCTATCTTGCGAAGGACAAGACGGAATTCTTCGAGCGGCTTGATCACCTCATGGACCTTGCGGCGGAATCGTTGACCATCAAGAGAAAGGTGGTGAACCGTCTCCTCGACGCGGGCCTCTTTCCCTACACCGCGCGGTACCTACAGCACCTGAACAATCACTTTTCGACGATTGGCCTCGTCGGTATGAACGAAGCGCTCCTGAACTTCGCGGGCATTCCTCTGACGGATGCCGGGGGGAAGGAGTTGGCGGAGGAGATTCTCGACCATATGCGGGCCCGTTTGGTGGACTACCAGGAATCCACCGGAGACCTCTTCAATCTGGAGGCCACCCCGGCGGAAAGCACCTCTTACCGCTTAGCAAAGCACGACAAGGAACGCTTCCCAGATATTATCACCTCCGGGGAGAACGAGCCGTACTATACCAACTCCACCCAATTACCGGTCGATTACACCCCGGATATCTTCGAAGCCTTGGACCTGCAGGACAGCCTTCAGACCCGGTACACCGGGGGGACGGTGTTCCACGGATTCCTCGGCGAAGCCATGCCCGACTGGCAGAGTTGCGCTTCGTTGGTCCGAACCGTGGCGCACAACTATCGTCTGCCCTACTTCACCATTAGCCCGACCTTCTCGATCTGCCCGGTTCACGGCTACCTCGCGGGAGAGCATTTTTCCTGCCCCCGGTGCGAGGAGGAAAAGCGGATGGAGCTTTCCAAGCGCTTGGAAATGCTGGAAAAAGAACGTGCCGCCGTTGTGGCGGCCCTTCAATAACGAGAAAAGCACGACACCTTAGGAGGGGAAGATGCGACAGCTTACGGAAATTGACCGAGAGATTGCGGAAGTCAAAGCACAGCTGAAGAACGTCGAAGGGACGCCGACGGAGATTTATACGCGAATCGTCGGCTACTACCGATCGCTCAAGAACTGGAACCGCGGCAAGCGGGAGGAGTACGGAATCCGAAGAACCTACGAAACGGAGCCCTCGTCTGCCGAAGCCGCCCCCCGGGCGCCCCTTACGCCGCGCCGGTCCCTCGCCCAACCGATAGAACAGCCGACGCAGCCGGCGGAACTCACCCTCCGGACGGCGGAGATACCGGTTGGTGCGCCCGCGTTTGATTCCGCCGGGACAGAAACCCCGGAATACCTCTATTTCTTTCGGCAGGACTGCCCGAACTGCAAACCGGTTCGCACCTTGCTCACAGACCTCGACGAACGGGGGCGAGCCGTCGATGTCGACACCGACCAGGGCATGAAATTGGCTATGGACTATCAAATTCTGTCGACCCCCACTGTTGTGTTTCTCGACCGGGAGGGCCAAGAGGCCCGACGGGCGACGGCGGTGAAGGACATTCGAGAGGCGATGGCTGTCTAGTATGTCCCTCGAGCGCCTTGGACTCCTGCCGCTGACACTCCTCGACTACCCCGGGGAGGTTGCCGCGACGCTCTTTACCTACGGCTGCAATCTCAGGTGTCCCTACTGCCACAACGCCAACCTGGTGGAGGGCGGCATCCCGGAAGACTTTCTCCTCCGGGAAGAAGTCCTGGCCTTTCTGGATAAACGCAAGAACCTGCTTTCCGGAGTGTGTATTACCGGCGGAGAACCGCTTCTCCATCCGGACCTCAGGCAGCTGCTTCTGGAGATCCGAGGCCGTGGCTACAAGATCAAGCTCGACACCAACGGCGGATTCCCCGAACGGCTTGGTCCCCTCTTGGAAGAAGGGATTGTCGACTACGTCGCGATGGACGTTAAGATGGCGCCGGAGCGGTATCGAGAGATAGGCGGGAGTGAGAAAGAAGAACAGAAGATCCGTGAGTCAATCGAAATTCTTGGGCGGTATATGGGATCTCCGAAGATCGAGTTCCGTACCACGGTCGTCCCGGGGCTCTTCGACGAAGAAGATCTAAAACGGATTGTGGCGCTGCTGCCCGCCGGCGCCCGATATAGCCTCGGAGCCTTCCGGGGGGGTGAGACCTTGGATCCGGCCTACCGCAGCGTCGCGTCCCCGGCTTTGGAGAGACTCGAAGCGATGAAGGCCATTGCCGACGCTGCCGGGCTGGAATGCAGCGTCCGGGCCGCCGGAGCCGCTCTTGTTTAGTGGCGAAGGGACTTGAACCCCTGACCGAGCGGATATGAGCCGCTTGCTCTAC
>JBKHCS010000167.1:0-5194 GCA_046541715.1 Spirochaetaceae bacterium | reverse complement strand
TAGTGGCGAAGGGACTTGAACCCCTGACCGAGCGGATATGAGCCGCTTGCTCTACCGACTGAGCTACGCCACCGTGGATAGGCGGAAACGATACAAAAGCACCTGCGAAATGTCAACATTGGAACGCGCCTTTGAAGGGCGCGTCTCACAACAGGTTATGCGCCTGGGCCGCCTCGATAAGCTCCCGATTCCAATTGTTGTTCCGCATGAATGAGATCTTCTGCTGGTAGACGTCGATACGGCTATTGCGCTCTTGAAAATACTTAACTGCTTTCCCCAAGACGGTAAGAAAGTCGTCCACCTCGGGTGACCGCTGCTCCGGAAGAACCGAGCCGTAGATAAAGAAGTAGCGACTGTTGTAAGGGTCCTCCGGAGAGATGTCGGAGCTGCGGGTGAGGTCGTGAAGGTCTGCAATAGCCTCGGCCGTCTCGCCGGTTCTATGCAGCACGAGCCCCCTGAGGGACCGGGCAAGCCAGTAGAGAACAGGCTCCCCCTTCGAGAGACCGAATACTCGGTCTTCGAGGGAGGCGTATCCGCTCGACCAGTCCACGACCTCCGGCGATACCGGCGCCTCGCTCCGGGCAGTCATAAGGACCCGGTCGAGTAGCTCGAGACTTTGGCGATAGTCACCCGACTGGAAGTAGAGATCCGCCAAAAAGTAATCGCGCTCCGGCGTCTCCGGAAGTTCGGTGAGTATCGCCAAGGCTTCGCTATGGTGCCCCTGCAATGTCTGCGCCCGGGCCAGCCAGGCCTTTGCGATCGTCAAAACCTCTTCGAGGTTATATGCCCGGCCAATTGAAAGCATCACTCCCAAGACGTCCTGAGCGTCGGCGTATTGCCCGAGCTCGATCAAGACCCGGGCGTGGAGAAACCGGGCGAAGGCGCTCCAAGAGCGCATAGACTGTCTCTCGGTCGCCTCGATCAACTGCTCGACGTAGGTTAGCACCTGCGAGAAGCTTCCCCGGAGAAAGAGGGCGATGGCTTCCATGAAGATGCTGCGGAGGTAGTTATAGGTAGTCCGCTGAGTCGGATTCCTCGGCCGGGCCATCACGAAATACTCCCGGGCGTCCGACAGTTTGTGCCGGGCCAAGAGAACGCTCCCGAAATCGATCGAAGCACTGTTCGTCCAGTTCGGATCGGCTTCTTGTAGATCGACCATCGCCCGTTTTACGTAGCTCTCTGCGTCTGAAGTCTGCCGCTGGGACAGAGCGTACCGGCCGAGCTGAAGGGAGACCAGGCCGCGGTAGAATTCGGACCCCGACAGCTGTTGTCTGCTGTTCCACAGGGCGGTCGCCGTCTTCCAATCCTGCTTTGCCAAAGAGAGTCGCAACCGAGCCCCGTAGAGAACCGCCTCGAGATCCTGAAAGAGACCACTCTGCCGGGCGGATTTTGTCAGAGGAACGCGTTTGTACACGAGTCGCTCCGCCATCGCCAAGTCCCGAACCTCAATCAATCGGTGCACCAGCGCGCAGAAGAAGAAGAGCAGCTCGGCCATATTGCCCCCCTGGAGCACGACAGGCAGCAAGTGAGGCGTCGGTACCAGGGAGCCACGAAGAGCCTCCTCGATGAGACGGGCGGCGATCCGCTCTTCCAAGACAGCGCTTTCGGAGTGGATCTGTCGCTTTAGCACCGCCTTCAGAGGCCCCAGGCGCGCCTTCGGGTAGTCTCCGGTTTCGAGAAAGCCCAGCCGCCTGAGGTTCTCGATCGAAGCCGAAAGACGATGACGGTTGTGACCGATGCTCTCGAGAGTCTTCATAATCAATTCCACCGGCAATCGGCCGTCACAAACGGCAAAGGCCCAGAGATGCTCCTTCGTCTCCGAGGCGAGGCTCGTGAGAATTTGCGAGGCATCTCGGTAGTCGGAGGGAACCTTTAGATCATCCGGGCGCATGTTGAGACTAAGATCCCGGCTATCCTGGAGAACAAGAAAGTGATAGAAGGCGGCGGCGGGCCTCCCGTTGGTGTCCCGGAGCCCTTGGGATAGGCGGACCTTTCGCTTTGCAGAATCCGAGAGAAAGAGATCCGCCCGAGACGCGAAACTTTCGAGATCGAGATCGTCGAAGCGAAGTGTCCGTACCGGCGCCGCAAGGAGGAAGGGAGAGAGTGTCTCTCGTCCATCGCGGCCGTGAATAACTACCCGGAGCACGTCACACCCCACCGGGAGATCCGAGAGGAGGCGGGACATTCCGGCGGCAATCCGAGGATGAAGCTCCCCGGCCTTGGGAAAGAGGACCGCCGGAAGAATGCGGCGGGCGACCGCGGAACGGATCCGGCTCGATATGGCCGTGCCGCAGGCGCGCCAGAGGTCGCTCGGAGCCTGGTCCCCCAGGCACGCTCCCCCGGGGACCGTAAGCCGGTCTCGGAGAAAATCCTCCTGATGGTCCCATACGGCGGACTCCGGAACGCTCATTACGGCCTTCTCTCCGAGGCTCCGGCGGTCGGAAAGGGCCCGCACGAGAGACTCCAAGGGAAGGTCGTCTCCGGCGGGGCTTATCTCAATAACGAGAGCCTCAGGTCCGTAGATCTTACCGAGAGCCGCACGAACGCCTGAGACCGCGCTCGCCATGTCCGCGGCGTCGATGAGGAGGGTACCCGGTCGATCGCTGCCGAGAAGCCAGTCGTCGATCGTCGAGAGGACCCGCTCTATCGCCCGGTCGTCGGCGACGAACTCTTCGAAGCTCCCGAGGCGGGAGGTAGCCTGGTCTCTGCGCCCGGTTACCCGCCGAGAGCTCCCAGTGGTCTCGAACCGAAGGTAGTTGCGAAGAGTCTCCAGGGCGTTGTTTCCGACCCACAACTCGTTATCCCGACTCGTCGCCCTGAGTTTTCTCCGGAGGTCCGCGAGCGTCGCGGCGGAATCGTTAGTCTCCACCAGGTCGACGATCAGATTGAATCCGGAAAGAGATTCGGACCGGGAACGAAGCAACTCCAGCACATCAAAGATGCCTTCGACAAAAGGCCCGAGCTCCGCTCCGACGGATGTATCGAGGCAGAAGAGGCTGTAGCCGTCTTCACCGTGACTCTCGTCGGCACCCCGCTCCACTAGAAGGCGACGGACGTCCCGCTGAGCACTCTTTACGAGCTCCGGTTGCAGGCGTAGGAGTTGTCGATAGCCGGACAGCTCTACGAGAAGACAGATCATCACGTGCCCCCGCCTTACGGCGAGAAGTGTTCCTCATCCGGATCAGCGAAGTCCGAAGGGCCGACGGTATCTGCTTCGCCCCGGTACTGCTCGCCGTAGAGACGGTCGAAAAGCGCCTCCATGTCTTCGGTTGCCATATCCACGAACTGTATTCCGTAATACGACCGTGCAGAGTCCTTCCACTTACGCATCACCCGGCCCCGGGCCGGCAGAACCTTGCCGTCGAGGAGAATCCGCAACTCCAGCTCGGTGTAGAGGTTTATGGTCGGGCCGTCGAGGGAGTGGCTAAACAGGAGCCCGGAGCCGCTGATGTCCATCAGCCCGGTGTCGGTGTACTCCTCTTCCACCGGGACGGGCTTAAAATAGCCGTTGCGCTCGAGGGAATAGGAGAGAATACGGGCAAACTGGCCGAGGAAATCGTAGGCACCGATCCGGAAATCGACGGGATCACCCTTCTGTTTGCAAAGGTAGAGGTATCCAATGACGAATTGATGATAAAGGACCGGGCAATAGAGCTCCCGGGCAAGACTCTTGGCGTCGAGGTCATCGACCATCCCGCCGATTCTTTCGAGGGTGTCGAGCATCTGCACTCCCTCGCTCCGCTCGAGGTCAACGATCTCCTGCCGGATGAGGACCCGATCCCGAATGTGGAGGGGTAGTTCCTTGGCGCGCTCGACGGGCACGGGAACCAGAAGAAACTTTCCCGTCCGAGCGACCAGGTTTTCCTGATAGCTCTCCGGCGTCCGTTCCCGGAACATCACAATCCTGTTTTCGTCGGAGAACTCCTCAGCCCGAGTACGGAACGCCCCGAGAAGCTCGGAGATCTGCTCCGGGTCGAACCCTGGGTCCTCCTCAGGAGGTTCTACCGGATCGTACATGTCGCTGGTTGGGTAGTCGAGGAGAACCCGCTCCCCTTGCATGACGAAGGAGACCGAAATGCCATGGGGACGAAGAATTCGCTCGAAGCCCCGGGAAAGATCTCGAAAGAGTACCTGGGGCTGCTCAACGGCCAGCTCTCCCGGATTCCAACTCCGGACCTTGGTCCGAAAGGTCATCACCTGTCCCCGGAACTTCAGGAAGACCGTCAGGAGGGCGCCTTCGGGTATCTCCGGGGGATCGCTTACAAGGGGGATCATGAAGAGGCGGTCTTCCGTCGAACGCTTCAGCATGTATCCGAGGCGGTGGTTCTGATAGTGAATCTCCACCGGAGACTGGCGCTCGATAAGGTTCTGGAAGATGAACTCCCGCTCTATGCGTTTGATTTCGTTGGCCACGTCGCAATTCCCACGTTAGAGTTGCGGTGACCGGGGATCGAACAGCCCCTGCGGCCGAATGGCCCCCTCATCCCGGTCGAACATCCCCGGGAACACCGGGAATTCGGAAATATACCATACATCATCGTGATGTTCTATGTACACCTCCGTGATCCCCAGGCGCCCGCCGGAAAAGAGAACGACGGGAAGCGCGATTACACCGTCGCCGGTCGATATCGGCTCTCCGAGACGAAACCCGTCGATTCCCGGCCAGCCATCCTGGCCGATGGTCTCTAAGACGACAAACCGGCTTTCCTCCAGAATGAGATCCCGCCGAACCTCCCCGGTAACGACGGCATCAAGGAACCTTCGAGCAAGATCGACCGCCGGCTCCCTTGTTTCTGCAGTAACGACGCGCCCAAGCCGGTAGTCCTCGGGGTAGATGCGCCGAAGCGCACCATCGGGGTAGACGATAATCGAGGAGGCGTCCTCGATTGCCGGGGACGCCGCGTCCCGGTCGCCCTCCTCCCGGTCGCCCCTTCCGGGAAGCCGAGAATCGACTTCGGCCGAGACGTCAATCGGGGCCCCTCCACCGTTGGAGGTTTCCCGTCCCGGACTCAGTTCGGGGACCGAGGCCTCCTGCCCGCCATCCCGCGGTGTGCAGCCGAACAGCAGAGTCAGAAGAAGCAGAAGGATCAAGAGCGGCAGTCCGGAGCATCCCACAGGATCACGTTAGCAAGAAGTAGGAAGTATCAACAACCCTGTTGATTGAATCACGGTGAATCCTAACGCAGTAATAAGA
>JBKHCS010000166.1:0-5214 GCA_046541715.1 Spirochaetaceae bacterium | reverse complement strand
AGTGCGGCGGTTCCCCGGGTGGCCCAGAGGAGGGTATTCGCCCGCCCCACAAGCTCGTCGGACGCATTCTCCGTAAGGCCGGGTGGTCTCCCGTCAACATACAGCGACGCGATGTTACTGTACATTCCGTTGAGCAAGATCGGTAGGGGCAGGGAGACGACGAACCAGCCGAGGCTCCGGTAAAAGCGGTCCCGGCGCATCCGGATCTCCTCGTCCCAGTCGACAATGTCCTCGATAAGCGGCTTTTCTATCACATTCGGGCTCGTCGGGCTCAAGAGAACCCTTCCCTTTAGATAGTCGTCCTTGGAGATAATCGCCGTCGTTGGGGTGAGGGGCCGGTCGAGGAGGAGGGGCGTGCGCCCGGTCCAGATCGAGTCGACGTAGACGTCGGCTCCCGGCGGCTCCGAGACCAGAGTGATTTGCTCCGCCTCCGGCACGGCCAACTCCGGCGCCACCATGACCCGGCCGTAGGGCTCGACCACAACCTCCGTCTCGTAGATCTGGTCTCCGCTCAACAGGACACGGACCTTCGTGTTCCCCGGCTCGAGGTAGGCGATCTCCGCCCGTCCGAAACCCGCGGCCTGCCCCTCGACGAGGATCAGCGCGTCATCGATTCCGGTTACCACCTCCAGGCGGCCCCAGGGGCGTCCGAGAAGCAGGGTCGCCACTTCGTCGACCACCGGGTCGAGGAGGTCGTAGATCTCTTCTACCCTCCCGGCGGTCCCGCCGAGGGAGACGCTCTGCCGGGTAATCGCGTTGTAGCCCTGCATTTCGAGAAAGACGTACCCTTCCCGCTCCTCGAGGGTTCCCCCGATAACGAAGTCCGCGGTGTGTTCCCCCGCAAGAACGGCCAGGCGCCGACCCGCCGGAAGAAGGGTCGGCTCGGCCCGACGGAAGCTTATGCTCTTCGGTTCGATCAACTCGACCAAGCGCGGGTCCGCCTGGAGAAGCGCTGCGGCGTGCTCCCGAGCGGTTTCGATTTCTTCTTCGAGCTCCCGGTAGCGAGCCCTCCGTTCGTCCCGGGTAGCTTCCGAGAACACGACGGCATCCCGCTCGGCGAGCAGCGCGTCGAGGTCGACCCCGAGTTCGGCGACCGCGTCATCGAAGAGCCGTTGCCGGAGAGCGTCCTCCTCTTCTCGGGGGAGCGTATGCTCCTGCAAAACTTCGACCCGCTGGAGAATAACCCGGGGAATGCTGGAGCGGAGGTACTGATACTCCCTAGGAAGGGCCTCGCCTTGAAGCTCTGCAAAGGCAACGAGAACCTCCTCCGCTTGGTCCTCCGGGATCAGACCGGCCCAGGGGGGCTCCTTGTCCCCCCGGGGAAAGGCTGCCGCCGGGAGAAGCAGGAGGAGCAGAAGAATGATGCCGCTGCTTGAACTACGATGCATAGGAGAGTACCCGCCGGATCGACTCGACGACCCGTTGGGGCCGGAACGGTTTGACGATAAAGTCCCGGGCACCGAGCTGGATGGCCCGGAAGATCAACGATTGTTCCCCGAGGGCGCTGCACATGATGATCCGGGCACCTGGGTCCATCCGGATCAACTGCTTCAAGGCGGCGATCCCGTCGAGCTTCGGCATGACGATATCCAGAAGAACGACGTCGGGCTTGTGCTCCATGTAGGCGACGAGTCCTTGTTTCCCGTCGATCGCCTCCCCGGCCACGACGAACCCCGCTTCTTCGATGACGTCGCGTAGGGCCTGACGCATCATCGGCAGATCGTCGACGACCAGTACCCTCGGCGACATTAGGCGGGCACCACCTGGCTCCGAAGGTATCCTTCGATAAACTCGTCCAAGGCACCGTCCATCACCGCAGAAATGTTGCCCGTCTCGATCTTGGTACGGTGGTCCTTGACCATGGTATACGGTTGAAACACGTAGGAGCGGATCTGGTTGCCCCAGGAGATATCCTTTTTCTCTTGGGCGCCCAGGGCCTGCTCCTCCTCCTGCCGGCGGCGGTAGTAATCGTAGAGCCGAGAGCGCAACACCTTCATCGCCGTCGCCCGGTTCTTGTGCTGGCTCCGCTCGTTCTGACACTGAACCACGATGCCCGTTTCGAGATGGGTGACCCGCACCGCAGAGTCGGTTTTATTTACGTGCTGACCCCCGGCGCCGCTCGCCCGGTAGGTATCCACCCGGATGTCTTCCGGACGGATTTCGACCTCGATATCGTCCTCGATAACCGGGGATACGTAAACCGAGGCAAAAGAGGTATGCCGTCGACCGCCGGAGTCGAAGGGGGAGATACGGACCAAGCGGTGTATTCCGGTCTCCGCCTTCAGGTAGCCGTAGGCAAAGGTCCCGGACACCTGCAAGGTAACCGACTTTATGCCCCCCTCGGCTTCCTGAAGATCGAGGATCTCCGCGGAGAACCCGCGCTGTTCGATCCACCGGCTGTACATCCGCAGGAGCATGCTGACCCAGTCGCAGGCTTCGGTTCCCCCGGCCCCGCTGTGGATCGTCAGGAAGGCGTCACTGTCGTCGAGCTCGTCGGAGAGTAACTCGAGCACCCGTAGCCCGTTGTAGCGCTCTTCCACCCGGGCGATTCCCTGTCGGATCTCGGCTTCGACCGAAGGATCCTCCTCCGCCTCCGCCAGCTCGAGGAGCGTCTGGAGGTCCTCTGTTTGCTGCTTGAGCTCCCTCCAGGGCTGGACGCGCTCCTGGAGCCGTTTGAGCTTGGTAAGCGTGGCCTCGGCGTTTTCTCGGTTATTCCAAAAATCCGGATCACCGGACTTTGCTTCTAGCTCTTGAATCTCCGATTCGATTCCGGAGTCTTCAAAGATGCCTCCAGGATTCGAAGATACGCCGGGAGAGCTCCTCAAGTGGATGAGTTAGTTCGTGTAGCATAGTTTCCATAGTATAGACCGTTGCCCAACCGTCCGACTATAGTGAATGTGGTGAAGCGTTTTTTTTCGATTCTGATACTCCTTGTCACCTTCGCGGTTGTGGGGTTACCGGCCCAGGACGACGAGGGCTCCGGAAGAGAGGTATTCGCCCCCTTCGTCTCGCGCCTCGACGTGATGCCCCAGGGGGAGGAAGTTGCCCTTACCTGGCGCGACTCCCCGGACCTCCGCGGAGGATACCAGGTGCTCCGGTCGACCGAGCCGATAACCGTGGATAACTACACCCGAGCTCGGGTCGCCGGACGGGTTCCCCCGGGAGAGGAGAGCTTTCTCGACCGCCCCGGAGTCGCCGGTCGGTACTACTACGCCGTCTCCGGAGAAATGGAAGAAGGCACTATCTACCCGATCTTTATCCCGTTTCGTAACGCCACCGCGCGACCGGTGACCGTCGAGCCCGCTCCGCCGCCGGAACAACGGGCGGCGTCTATTACCGACATTTCGGCGAAGCCGGACGAGGACGCGGTAAGCATATCGTTCTCCGCCTCGAAGGAGGGCCGCAACCTGGTGGTGTACCGGTCGACCAAGGCCATCGACTCCCTCGAAGTCGTCTCCGAAGCCACCCGCCTCGCGACTCTTCCGAGCAGCGAGGGCGGCTTCGTTGACTATCCGGTGCCGGGCGTCGACTACTACTACGGCGTCTTCGACAGCGAGCTCGTGGCCCTCGGCCTTCTCGAGTTCGAGCCGCGCAGTAACGTGACGGAAGAAGCCGTTGGACTACCTTTGGTAACCGCCCGGCGAACTACGCCGGAAGTCCTCAGCCGGACGATGCGGCGCCGCCCCCTTCCTCTCCTCTCGGTAAACCGGGAAATAGAAACCGGCCGCCTCATAGGCTCCCGGAGTCAGCCGCCGCTTCCGGAGCCCCGGGAGCTTTCGGCCGAAACGGTGGCCGCAATCGGCCCTCTTCGGGGCGACGCCGACACCCGGTCCCCGGAAGAACCGCGACTGGTAATTCTTCCGGAAGAGCGGATTAGCGCGGACAAAGGCCCGGACTTTACCCTGGCAACGATCGTAAATGGATCCCTCGGCCGGGGAAACTGGGCCGAAGGACAAGAGCTCCTCGAAAACTTTCGCACACTTCCCCTCGACGAGGACATTACCGCCCGAGTGCACTTCTACCTGGGGCAGAGCCATTTCTTCCAGGGAGACTACCGCACTGCGGTTCTCGAGTTTCTCCTGGCCCGGGACCACTACTTCGCCGCCACCGAGCCCTGGCTCGACACGATCCTCGAACGCCTCGATCAGTAACCCCGTGACGCATCACGTCTTTCGTCACGGAGACGCCCGATATCTGACGGCTGTAGCGGACGAGAGCGTCCATCTCGTCGTCACCTCTCCCCCCTATCCGATGATCGCCATGTGGGACGACGCGTTTAGCGCCATGGATCCCGGGATCGCAGAAGCCCTGTCGTCGGGGAAAGGCGAGGAGGCCTTCGATGGGATGCACCGTCAACTCGACAAAGCCTGGGAGGAGTGCCGCCGGATCTTGGTTCCCGGTGGTTTTCTCTGCATAAATGTCGGGGACGCTACCCGCACCGTCGAGGGGTCTTTTCGCCTCTACCCGAACCACGCCCGGATTATTCAGTCGGTGGAGGCGCTCGGACTCACCAACCTGCCCTCGGTGGTCTGGCGAAAGGCGACCAACGCCCCGACTAAGTTTATGGGCTCCGGGATGCTTCCCGCCGGGGCCTACGTAACCTTGGAGCACGAGCACATCCTCATCTTTCGGAAAGGGGCAAAGCGGCCGGACCTTGACCCGTCTCTCCGGCGCAGGAGCGCGATCTTCTGGGAGGAGCGGAACGCCTGGTTCTCGGATCTTTGGGAGCTAACCGGGACCCGGCAGGCCGTTTCCCGGGGCCCCGGGGAATCCGGCCGGAGCGCCGCCTTTCCCGTGGAAATTGCCTTTCGGCTTATCCTGATGTACTCGGTCCTCGAGGACACCGTCCTCGACCCCTTTGCCGGAACGGGAACCACGATGGCAGTTGCAGCCGCGGTGGGACGAAACAGCCTCGGGTTCGACAGCGACGAGGCGGCCGTCGCGGTGGCCGGCAGAGTCGTCCCGACGCTCTTCGGAGCGGCGGCCCCAGAGGGGATGGCGGCAATTTTCGAAACTGCCCGCGCCCGGGCCCTCAGGAGGCGCTCGGATCACGAGGCCTTCGTAGCCGAGCGGGGCGCCGAATCGTTTAAGCATTACAATCAATCGCTAGGCCTTCCGGTAATGACCGGCCAAGAGCGGGAGATGGAACCCTACGCGGCGTCGGGGCTGCGGCCCCTCGGCGGCGGGCGGTTTGAGGCGGAGTAGCCGCCTCCC
>JBKHCS010000165.1:0-5255 GCA_046541715.1 Spirochaetaceae bacterium | reverse complement strand
CTTCCTTGGCATTGATCCGGAGCCGGTGGCTCGGCAAGCCCTGGGCGGCTTTTAGGCCGACGGGGCCCACTCGTCGAAAAAGACCACCTCCTCGAGAGGCTTGCGGCTACGCTCTGAGTGCTCCATTTCCAGGTGCTTCTCGTTGAGAAACGAATCGTCTCCCGGATACGCCAATGCGACAACCGTCAGGACACGGTAGCCGTCGGCAATACCGAACTCTTCCGCGATGGTCTCGTCGTCGAACCCCGCCATCGGGTGTGCGATAAGACCCTCGTGCCAAGCCTGAATGCCCAGGCTCATGACTGCCTGGCCGGTGTCAAACTCCGCGTACTCCCGGTTCTGCACCTGGCAGTCCAACTCTGTCTTGGTCACGACGACGATCAGGACGGGGGCCTTCTTTGCCCAGTAGTTTCCCTCTTTCAGGTGATTCCGACCCCGGTCGAGGGCCTCCCTATCCCGAAGCACCAGAAAGCGCCAGGGCTGTTTGTTGAAGCAGGAGGGCGCCAAGGTTCCCGCAGTCATGACCCTTGTTAGAACGTCATCCGGTATGGGCCGCTCGTCGATCGCCCGAAACGACCGCCGCTCTTCTATCTCCTTGAGTAATCCGCTCATTTGAACTCCTTTCGAGGTTGATTCGTTTGAGTGCTAAGGTAGTAAGTCGTCGGAGTAACGTCGACCCGAGAGCCGGTCACTTCAGTATCTTGGGGGAATGACACACGTGGAAGCTCGGAAGCTGCTAGCCGAGGGAGAGTACAAACGGGTTGCCGAGGAGCTTGTTTTCCCCCAGGAGGCGGGGCGAAGTGCAGACCCTGAGGGACATTTTCTTCTCGGAAAGGCCCTCAGCCGCCTCGGACGTCACCGCGAAGCGGCCGCTCACTTCGAGATCGCCTTGGAAAAGGGCCTCCACCCGCGGGACGATGCCGAGGCGGTGTTAACCTACGTTGCCACCCTGCGTAGCCTCGGACGCTACTTTGCCGCCGCTACGGCTCTTCGGAGCGCGGCAGAACGGCACCCGGAGAATCACCTATTTCGGGCCCTCCTTGCCCTGACCGAGTACAAGCTTGGTATGTACCGAGAGTCGGTCGAGGGGCTCACTAGGCTCCTGGTCGAGACCACTTCTTCCGGAGAGATTCAGCGGTTTACCTCCCTCCTGATCCATTACGCGGAAGGACTCCAAGGGTGGAACCGCCGGGAAGAAGGCGACACAACCTACGGCCGGAGCAGCTTCGCCTAAATTTGGAGTTTCTAACACACTGTTGACTTTCTTACATGTAAGAAACAAAACCTAAAATCTCTGTTGACACAGCCGGAACAGCGGTGTAACCTAAGTGGTATACTAATTATCTATAAGAAATCTCTTATAAACCAATATATAAGGAGCAGACCGTGAGTGATACGGCCACCCCGGCCCTCCAAGGAGAAACCGGCTCCATAAGAAGGAGCTCTTCGCGTTCAAAGAAAAAGAAGAAGAATCAGCTCCCCTTGGGGGTCCTCTCCCTCATCATCATTGTCGCCCTTGGAGTTGTCCTGGGCGTCCAATCGTCGAACCTGGCCTTCTTCTGGTTCACCGGTACGATCTTCGGATTTATCCTTCAGAGGGCACGAATATGCTTTACCGCGTCGATGAGAGACCCGTACCTAACCGGCGGCACCAGCCTGACCAAGGCCATTCTCTTAGCCCTCGCGGTTACGAGCATCGGCTTCTGGGCAATTCAGTACGGCGCTTCTTCCAGAGGTCTCCCGATCCCGGGACAGTCCTTTGTCGTGCCGATTAGCTTGTCCACCGTCGTCGGTGGGGTCGTCTTCGGTATCGGCATGGTCATATCCGGCGGATGCGCCTCGGGAACCCTTATGCGGGTCGGCGAGGGTTTTACCATGCAGATGCTCTCGATCTTTTTCTTCGTCGTCGGGTCGCTTATCGGTGCGGCACACTTCGGCTGGTGGACCGAGAACGTCATTCTCCATGGCAAGGCGGTCTTTTTACCGGACGTACTAGGCTGGTTTGGTTCAATCGTCGTGCAGCTTCTAACCATTGCGTTGCTCTGGATTGCTGCAGATAAATTCGCAAAAGCAAAACAAGGCGCCTCGGCGCACTAACAACCCCATGGAGGAAACTAATGGCTGAAGTAATGCTCGATTGTCTCGGTGAAGCGTGCCCCGTACCCCTCGTAAAGGCCCAGAAGAAGCTCGACGAGCTGGAGGTTGGCGACATTTTGATCGTCCAGATCGACCACTCCTGTGCGATGAAGAACGTCCCCGAGTGGGCCCGGGAAGCGGGTCACAACGTCGAAATCGAAGAAGTCGACGACGGCGAGTGGGAAGTCGTCATCGAGAAGTCGAAGTAAGGGTTCTCGCGTCATGTTCAAGAAGATCTCTGAGAAGATCGCTGCGAACGACTATTACAAGACCTGGTTGAAGGATGCATGGCCCTATGTTACCGGGGCCATCCTCCTCTCCGTCTTTCAGATTGTCACTCTGGCGGTCACCGGAAACCCCTGGGGCGTTTCCGCGGTTTTCGCCAACTGGGGCGCATGGCTTTACGAGGCCGTCGGCGGTAGCGTCGATAAGTGGTACTACTTCTCTTCCGACGCCGCTCAAGCGGTTTTGGATCGGGGTATCCTCCGAGATCCGGGAACCATGCGAAACGCGGGCGTCATCTTCGGTGCGCTTTTTGCAGCGCTCATCGCCTCCGGATTCAAGATCAAGAAGCTAAAGACCGGCAAACAGGTGGTCGCCGCCGTTCTCGGGGGACTCCTGATGGGTTACGGCTCCCGTATAGGATTCGGCTGCAACATCGGCGCTTTCTACTCCGGCATCGCCTCGCTCTCCCTTTCGGGATGGGTTTTCGGCATCTTTCTCTTTGTCGGATCGATCATCGGAAGCAAGCTCCTCGTCAAATACTTTATGTAGGTTAGAATATGCGCGAAAAGAAAGTCGAAGAATACGATGTTGTCATAATCGGGGGAGGTCCCTCAGGCCTGACCGCAGGCATCTACTGCGGCCGGGCACGTCTGAAGACCCTCCTTATAGAAAAGTCTCTGATGGGTGGCCTTGCCACCTACACCAACGAGATCGAAAACTACCCGGGCTTCCCCGAGGGGTCCGGGGGCCTTGCCCTTATGGAGCTTTTCCACAAGCAGGCCAAGCGATTCGGCGTAAACTTTAAGCTTACCGACGTCAAGAACGTCGAGCTCGAAGACGAGGTCAAGAGGGTCGAAACCTTCCGCAACATCTTCGAATGCAAGACGGTCATCATCGCCGCCGGTGGACGTCCCCGGGTTACCGGAGCCCTCAACGAAGAGAAGTACCTCTTCGATAAGGGCATTAGCTTCTGCGCCACCTGCGATGCCGCGGCCAACACCGACAAGACGGTGATGGTTATCGGCTCGGGAGACGCCGCGATCGAGGAAGGCATGTTCCTCTCGAAGTTCGCCAAGGAAGTTATCGTCTCGGTCATCCACGACGAAGGAAAGATGGACTGTAACGAAATCGCCCGGGATCAGGCCCTCGCGAACCCGAAGATGTCCTTTAAGTGGAACACCATGGTCGACTCCTTTGAGGGAGACGAGCACCTGGAAAAGGTCGTCTTAAAGAACCTGAAGACCGGGGATCTCGACCCCGTCGTCGTCGACACCTGTTTCGAGTTTATCGGGTACGAGCCGAATACCGAGATCTTTGTCGACAAGGTCAACATGTCCAAGCGGCGCTACATCATCACCAACGAACATATGGAAACCGGCATCCCCGGGGTATTCGCCTGCGGTGATGTCCGGGAGAAGGAGCTCAAGCAGGTGGCGACCGCCGTCGGCGACGGAGCGATCGCCGGTGTTGCGGCGGAGAAGTTTATCGCCGAAACCGAGGTATTCCGGAATCAGATTCTCCAAAAGGAGAAAATCGGACTCGTCTACGTCTATTCGGCGATCGACGCTCCGAGCCGAGAGCTTCTTCCGATGATGCAGCAGATAGAAGAAGCCTACGCCGATCAGGTAAAGCTGAACGTCCTCGACCAGTACAAGGGAAAGTCGCTCTGCGACCGCCTCGCCTGCGACGTCGAGCCGATGACCATCTTCTACACCCAGAACGGCGAAGTCGTCGAGATCTCCGAAAAATGCGATAAGAAGAGCGTGATGGAGGCCCTGAACAGGTACGTAGAACGCCCCGTAGAGGTGGTAATCGAGTGATGAGAAACATACTCCTCCGGGGGCTCCTCTTTGGCGCCCTCGTCCTGATACTCGCCGGGTGCGGCCAAGAACCAGCCGGCGACGTGGGAACCGAGATCGTCTCCGCCGAAGAGGCCTTGTTGATCCTCGAAACCCGGGATGACGCCGTGTTGGTGGATGCTCGCCCGGGCGTGGACTACAACCGAGAGCACATCGAGGGTGCGGTAAGCGTTTCCCGGGCCGACATCGTTGTAAACTCGCCCTTTCCAGCTCTCCTGGCGCCGCCGGAGCAGATCGAGAATGCCTTCGGCCGCCGGGGAATCTCCAACGATTCTCTTATCCTTGCCTACGACGACAGCGGAAACATGGACGCTGCGCGTCTCTGGTGGACGCTGAAGGTCTATGGACACCACGACGTCAAAGTGGTGAGCGGCGGCTACGCCGCCCTTCGATCCGCCGGCGCTCAGGTAACGAGCTCCGCCCACACACACACCCAGGCCACGTTTAGCACCGAGGCTCCGGACCAAAGCATGATGATCTCGGCCAAAGAGATTCGCGACTGGGTCAACGACCCCGATCCGTCCGTCTTTTTGATCGACACACGATCCGAGGAAGAGTACATCACGGACGGAGCGATACCAGGGGCGATTCTCCTGGATTACGCGGGGAACAATTTTTCCGACGGCGAATACCGGCCGCCTCGCCATATTCGCATCCGCTATCTCGAGGTCGGTGTCGATTTCGACGACACGGCATACATCTACTGTCATACCTCGATTCGTGCCGCCCAAACCTACCTTGCGATGTATAACGCCGGCTATCGCAACCTCCGGCTCTACGACGGAGCCTGGGTGGAATGGAGCGCAAACCCGATGAATCCGATCTTCGAGCCGGAACAACCGACAGGAGTAATAGAGGCCCCCGACGCGTCCTAAAGGAGCGCCGGGGACTAAGACAACGAAGCCAACGGTGGCGGTACGCCAACCGAAAAGGAGAAAGAATTGAAGAAGACACTGTCTTTATTGGCGGCGCTCATCGTGGCGCTGATGCTTGTTGGATGCGGCGGCGATGACTCAGCCCCCGCCGAAACTGCTG
>JBKHCS010000037.1:0-26307 GCA_046541715.1 Spirochaetaceae bacterium | reverse complement strand
ACCCGCGGTTCCTCCGGGAAGACAACCGGAGCGAGTTCCCGAAGCACAAGATAGATGCCCGCCCCGAACCCGACGCGAAGAACTCCCTCGAGGGGATAACGGAGATCGAGCTTCCGGGGACCGAGAAGAAAGAGCAGACGGACCATTGCCCTGACGGGGGCGACGGAAAAGAGGAATCGGAAATGGAGGCCCATCGCCGGAGAGACGTAGATGGTCCTTCCGACCAGGTCCATTCCGTGAGCGGCAAAGGCGATACACGTCGCCGCGATGATGCTATCGGCAATCATCGCCTGGATTCGCCGCCATCGGGTCGAGAGATGCCGAACGACGACGTCGATGCCCGGCCCCTTACCCGGCTCCGAAGAGCATCTCTTTGAGCCGGAGGGCGTCCCGGGGGGCCGCCGCCTCTTGATCGTTATCGAAATAGACGAAGACGTCACGCCCCGCCCGGGCCCAACTGCTCACGGCCCCGGCCCAGCCGGAAAGCTCCTCCGTCGAGTAGGAGCCCCGGTAGGCTTCCTTAGCGCCGTGGAGGCGAATGTAGACAAAGTCCGCCGTCACCTCTCGGGGGGAAGAGTGACCCGCCAAGTGATAGAGGCAAAACGCCGCGCCGGCGGACTCGAGAAGGGAGTAGACTTCCGGGTGATACCAATCCGGGTCCCGGAACTCGAAGACGTAGCGTCTCCCCGAAGGGAGGGCGTCGAGGAACGCGGCGAGACGCTCCCGGTTCCGCCTCCACTTCGGCGGCAGTTGAAACAAGACGGGCCCAAGGGACTCCCCGAAGGAATCGACGACGGAGAAGAACCGCTCGAGGGGATCCTCCGGGTCCTTCAGTTTCTTCATGTGGGTGATGTAGCGGCTTGCCTTCACCGAGAAGGTAAAGCCATCCCCCGCGGCCGTCTTCCATTCTTGGACGCTCTCTCGTTTTGGAAGGCCGTAAAAGGTGCCGTTCACCTCGACGCTGTCAAAGCTCTCCCGGTACGCCTCGAGACTTGGACTCTTCCCCTCGTAGAAGGGCTCTCGCCAGGAGTCGTACTGCCATCCTGAGGTTCCGATGTGGATTCCGCCCATACTCTCAAGATACGCCCCCGGCCTTCCGACTCAAAGGGTCAAAACGCAGAACCGCCCGGCGTCCCCATACCACGAGCGCCGCAAGGATCAGGCGGGGAACGGTGATCCAGACTGCCCCGACACCAATGGCAACGAAGAGCAAGGTGTCTTCGAGAAGAGAGTGGGAAAGAACGAGATGATAGTTGAGGAGATCCGCCTTCTCTCGGTCGAGCTTTCCTTCCTCGACGTTTTCGAACATGACCGCGGCGCCGTACGCCAGGCCGAGAATGTTGGCGACGACCCAGAGAAACGCCGACTTCTCGGGCAGCCCGAGGACTGCAAGTATCGGCCGAAAGAAGCGCGAGATGCGTCCGACGACGTTGTAGTACTCGAGAATCCGCGAGAGAAAGGTCAGGCCGATAACGATCGCGACGATGGTACCGCTCAGTCGAAGGGAGTCCCGGCCCCAGGAGAACAGCATCACGCCGAGGCTCTCGGCGTTTACCGACGCACCTCCCCCGAGGGGCCTCATCGAGGTAAGGCTTTCGGGCAACAGGAGGTTGAGCATTACAGCTCCGACCAGACTGCCGCCGAGACGGATAAGGAGCATAGCAAAGCCATTTGAGCCCATTCGCCGGACCACCGACGTCTCGACGATTAAGTTGTGGGAGATCAGGCACATCAGGGCAAGAATCGTAGCCTCCCGTAGGTTCAGCGAAAGCGTCCCGATTACCCCGATGGCCGAGTAGATGTTCACGAAAACGCTGGTAATAAAGACCAGCGCTCCTTCGGCCGGGAGGCCAAGAAGGCGAAAGGCCCCTGCAAGGGGGGAAGCCAGGGGACCCAAGAGCCCGTAGTAACGTAAGAGCGCCGCCCCGAGAGAGATCGGCACCATAATCGACAGGAGCCAGAGGGCGGACCTTACGGCCGGACGGATTGCCCCGCGGAAGATCCTCCAGACCTCCCTCGCTCGCTCTCGACTCGATATCATCCTGTTCACGTGGGCAGCAGTATAGGGGGCCCCGACAGCAGACGGCAAGCGCCACCCAGCGGTTCTTCGGCCGCTTCTGAGCTCCAAGTGTTCGATCCGAGAAACAAACAACGAAACGCGGCATCTCCGTTGCCGTAAGTCTTGTACAGGAGGTCGTAAGTTCTTAGGCTTAAGGGTAAGGGGGACACTTATGAGCATTACTCAAATGTTGAAAGAAAGCGTCACAGTATCCAAGAAGAATCTTCTCGTATTCGTACCCATGCTCGCGGCGAGCGTCTTTTCCGCGCTCCTCTCACTCGCCCTCGTGGGGTCCACCGTTCCGATGGTGAATCGCTTCTCCCAGCAGCCCGAAGCGATCGACCCTAATCAGGCGCTTGCGGCCGCCGGCGCGGCGATGGGCGCCGTGTCTCTGGTTCTGATTCTGAGTACCATCGTCGGTCTGTTGGCCCACGGGATGACCGTCGCGATGGCCGATCTGGCTCTCAAAGGCGAGCAACCGAGCCTCAGCGCGGGATGGAAGCGCCTGATGGCGCGGCTGATTCCGATGATCATCGCCTCGGTGGTGATGGGACTGATTATCGGCGTCGGCATGATGCTTCTGGTTCTCCCGGGACTAATCGCGGCCTTTCTGCTTATGTTCACCCTCGTATCGGTTATGGTCGACGACTCGGGAGCCTTCGAGGCCCTCGGCCGAAGCTTCCGGACCGTCACGCAGAACTTTAAGGCGACCTTCGTCTTCTTCTTGGTCGCCGTCGCACTGGGGCTTATCGCCGGTCTCTTGAGCGTGATCGTCGGTCTGGTTCCCCTCTTGGGTGCCGTCCTGACCATGATCATCAGCGCGATTTATACCGGATTCATCTCGATCTTTATCGTCCGGGCGTATAGAGAGCTGGGAGTCGAACCGGGTGCCTCGCCGGAAGCAGAGGTCTAGCCGGTCCGGGAGAAATTGATTATATTCTCCCGAAATGCTGGAAGAATCGGTCTTTATTTTTGATTTTGACGGGACCCTCTACCAGGGGGATCCGGTTTCCCGCGCCTTCCTGGAGTCTATTCTCCAGGAAGTAGGCCGGGAAGACTTGTTTGCCCCCGCCTGGACGGCGGTGCACCGGATTTCTACCGGAAGCCACGGTGTTCGCGTCGGGCAATTCGTTTCGCTCACCGACCCTCCGGGTTCCCTGGCGCGGTCCTCCGCGGAAGCCTACGAAGCGTATCTCTCCTCACTCGTAAGCTCCGCCGAAGCGGGTTCCCGAGCTCATCGAATCGGGGACGGCTGGGGAGTGGTCTTTGCGGTAACCGAGCCGCTGACAAAAGAGATAACCACCTTCCACCGGGCGTTTAGCAACATGCGTACGCGCCTCGCCTCTTCTTCGTCTCCTCTGGTGGTCGACGGACGATTACGGGAGACGTTGCAAGGCCTCAAGGAAGCCCACCGGCTTATTCTGTTCTCTAACTCCGCCGTCGGGCCGGACGGCGAAGCGCTCCTTCGGCACCTGGGTATCGACGATCTCTTCGACGAGATCCGTTTCGAGGCGGGAAAGCCGACCGGCATGACCGATCGCATCGCGTCGATCCTTCGAGAAACCGGCCTATCGCCTGAACGGATCGTCTCGATAGGAGACCACCCGTGGAACGATCTCTACCCCGCCCGGGCGTCCGGGGCGCATACCGTCCTGGTATCGCCGTATCCGGAGCTCGACCGGCCTGAGTGGTCCTACCGGGTCTCCGACGTCCCGGGGCTTATCACCCTTCTCTCGGAGGAGTGGGCTCTCGGCGCGGCCTAAACCCTCAAGATCGGCTGTAGGTTCCCATCAATTGGGCCTCGGCAAGGACGTGGCCATCCATTTCCCTTTCCACTTCCTGTCTCTCGGCGCCCCCGGGGAGGTCCAAGGCGGTATCGAGGGCATAGAGCCGGAAATAGTAGCGGTGGGTTCCCGACGGGGGACAGGGTCCGCCGTAGGCGGTCTTGCCGAAGTCGTTGGCTCCCTCGGATCCCGGAGCCGATCCTTCGGCTATACGGTCGGTCGGATCGATGTTGTAGAGAAGCCAATGGAGAAAGGTCCCTCCCGGAGCGTCCGGGTCATCGACGATAAGCACCATACTCTTCGCCTCGGACGGCACTCCGGAAATCTGTAACTCAGGATTCTTGTCGGCGCCGTCGCAGGTGAACTCCCGAGGAATCGATCCTTCGGGCGTAAAGGCCGGGGTCTTAATGTCCATCATCTTCCTCCTAACAATAGAAGGTACCGGGAGTCCTGACGACGTCCCATAATCCTATCGGGTTAGAGCAGTTCCACACCCAACGCTCGGGCGCTTTCCGGAAGGTCCGCACTGCAGTCGACGGTCAACGGCGTTATCGCCACAGCCGCCTCGAAGGCCAGGGCATGAATGTCTGTCCCCTCCTGGACGAGCTCCGGATCCTCGTCTACCCAGGTTCTCCCTGCGCTCAACAAGCTCGTCGGCGACGGGTCGTCGATGGTATGCCGGAAGTAGTGTCGCCGGGAGAGACGGCAGATGCGTTCGGGTGTCCCCGGGGGACATACGTGGGGAACGTCGATCTTCAGGATGTCGAAGGGGAAGGGACGTGCGGCGGCAAGGCGACGTTGGCCCGCCGAAGCCACCCCCGGCGGGTACTCCCGAAGCGTCCGGAGAAGGGTTTCCGCATACTTCCGGACAACCCGGGTGGCCCCCTCCCAGTCCATATCCGCGTATTCGTAGTGGTGGGCGACTTCGGACTGTTGAGAAGCGGCGATCGCAGGAATGCCGTAGGACGCGGCCTGAAACGCCGCTCCCACGGTCCCGGAGATCGTAATGTCCATCCCTAGGTTTTCCCCGTAGTTGATGCCGGACACGAGAAGGTCCGGCCAGGCGCTAAAGAATATGGTGTTCATGGCGTGTTGAACCGCCAAGGCCGGGGAGGCGTCGATATGGTACGCCTCTATCTCCTCGAGGGGGTCGGGCCCTTCGGAGGCCGGCTGGTTGCCCCTTCCGTGGAGCTCTATCGGCCGGAGATGGTCGTCCCAGTTCCCGACCATGCTGCGTCCCCGGGAGGTCTGCTGCGTCGTCGGGGCGACAACGATAACCCGGCCGAGACCGATTACCGCTTCCACCGCGGCGATAAGCCCCGGGGAATCGATTCCGTCGTCGTTGGTCACGAGAATGACAGCTTCGCGGTTCCGCATTGCACCTCCATCGATGAGCCCTCGTATCAGCGTTGTACCGGAGTCCCGTCTGCCCCCAGGCCCCAGGGAACAGGATGTTGGTTCCGGTAGGTGAACAGCTGTTGCAGGAGCAACTGCCGGCCATTGTAGAAGATGTAGGTTCTCCCCCACTCCAAGGGGCGTCCGTTTATCACCAGATCGAACCGCCTGACGTGTCCCGGGGGATATCCCTCGTCGAGGCCGAGAAAGCGTGCCCGGACGTCCTGGACGGGGATAGTAACCAAGGGGTACCCCGAGGGGTCCGGGAAGCCAGGCGCGACGCCTCCCGGTGTAATCGAGGTGTCGACAACCGAAACGAAACCGACTCTCCGGAGCAAAGCGACCGCCTGCACGGCGTCCCGGCCGCTCAAGCTAAAGGGTTCCGGAGCCGGCAGCCGGGTCCGTTCCCCCGCGGGTCCTCCCTCTTCGAAGGGGTTAGCCCCGTGGAGCACGCAAGGGTTACCCAGGAGAAACCCAAGGAAGAGTACCACGACGGACCCGGCCTTTACGATACGGAGCACGGTGTATCCCTCATTTTTAGAGTATCGACAGCTATGCGTCGGGAACGGGAGAGGACTCTCCAAACTGTTTCTCGAAGTATTCGAGAGCCCTGGTTTCCTGTTGATACCAGACCTCGTCGGAGAGGTTCAAGAACGCGTGGTCTCCCTCCGGGTAGCGAACCAACTCCACCTCTCCCCCCGCCGAAGCCAGCGCCTCGGCGTAGCGCTCCGACTGGCGGATGTGGACCGTACGGTCCGCTTCTCCGTGGTAGAGAAGAACCGGAGGTAGCTCGGCATTTACGTGATAGATCGGACTGAGAGTCGCCAGTCGTTTGTCGGAAAAAATTCGGAAACTCCTCGAGTGTTCGAAGGCGTCTCCGTTCTTCATCGCCAACAGGTCCGTCGGTGGACACTCGGCGAAGACGAAGGATGGATTCGGGGTCCCTCGGGCCTCCGAGTCTTCGGCAATCCGGGAAGCCAGCATCAACGCAACGTGTGCACCGGCGGAAACACCGTAGAGACCGATCCGCCCGGAATCGTATCCGTAGCGGTCGGCGTTCCGGACCAACCAGGCGAGTGCTTTTTCGGCGTTCTCTATCGGACCCTCGAGCCCGCGGTAAATTGAGGTCGTGTAATTTACCGAGGCAACGAAATAACCTTTCTCCCGCATTCTCTGGAGGAACCGGTCGATAATCCGAATCGTCGACTTGTCTCCGTGGATCCACGAGCCTCCGTGGAAGAAGACGACCAGGGGCGCCTCCCCCGGCGGGGTCGGGACAAGCGGTTCGTAAAGATCGAGGCGGAAGCGGCGGAACGGGCTCTGCCGGTAGACCACGTCGAGATGGACCGGGGCCGGGGCGGGCGGCATTGCCTTCGACTCGGCAACGAGAGCGTGGATCGTCTCGGGCGTAGGCGTCAGTAGACCTTGGACTGCGGGCAGAGAGAGGCTACAGGTTGCGAAAAGACCGATTGCTAATACAAAAAACGCCGCCTTCATGGCTAAAATCTCTTTCGTCGACGCCGAATCGTCAATCTTCGGACGTGACAAATTCTTTGGGGGCGACTATTCTGGTGCGGTACTGATGGAATACAAGGTTGTCGCGACCCTCGGCCCTGCTACGGCGCGTCCGGAGAGCTGGTGGGAGCTTCGGAACGCCGGGGCAACGGGATTTCGCTTAAACACTTCGCACCTGCTTCCGGAGGAAACCGAAGAGTGGCTCTCCCGCCTCTCGGATTCTTTTGGCGACGATCTGCCCTCGGTGGTCCTCGATCTGCAGGGCAGCAAGTGGCGCATCGGAGACATTAGCACCCGGACCGTTGCGCCGGGGGACTCGGTCACCCTTGCCTACCGGCGGGATACCATCCTGGAGGACAGCCTCCCGGGCGTGGTGCCGGTTCCTCACCGCGACTTTTTCCGGGCTCTCGAAGACGCAGACGGCACCGTTCTCCTTAACGACGCCAAGGTGGAGCTCGTGGTCGATACCCTTCGGGAGTATCAAGCTTTCTGCCGGGTGATACGAGGCGGAAGCCTCGAGTCCCGCAAGGGTGTCACGGTCCCCGGTTCGGCGTACCGGAGCGAAGCTCTTCAGGACCGGGACCAGGAGATCGTACGGCGGACCCGGGGGCACCCCGGGGTAACCTATGCCCTCTCCTACGTCCGGGACGCCGCCGAGATGAGGGCCTTCCGCGACGACTTGGGTCCCGGCATCCGGTCCATTGCCAAGATCGAACGCCAAGAGGCCGTCACCGCCGCGCCGGCAATTGCCCGGGAGTCCGAGGAACTCTGGCTTTGCCGGGGAGACCTCGGTGCCGAAGTCGGCATGGCGGAGATGGCGCGGGCGGTCCACGAGTTCTACGGTCTTCTTCCGCAGATAGGCCCCCCTACCTTATTGGCGGGACAGGTTCTGGAGCATATGGCCCGGCACCCGGAACCCACCAGATCGGAGGTCTGCCATCTCTACGACGCCCTCGCCTTCGGGTTTTCCGGGATCGTACTCTCCGACGAGACAGCCGTCGGGGCCCATCCGGTTGAAGCCTGCAAAGCCGCCGCCCTCTTTCGCCCTCTGATTTAAACTTGACGCCGCATCATCCTTTGTATACCCTTGCTGACTATCCGGTTTAGGATTCGGCCGGCGGCCGAATTATGCCGGCCTTATCTTCCAACGGAGGCGTGCCGTGCGTGAAGTTGCATCCCATTGGCCGGGAAGAATCTTCCTCCTGGTTCTAGCTCTCTCTACCGTTGCCGTTGTCTATCTCGTTGCCACCGGCTTCCTCGAGCAGACGGTTATCGTCGCAGGATGGATAACCCTCCCGCTCTTGATGGGGATTGTCTACGTTCTGGTTTGGCTTGTGGCTTATCTAATCTATTTCTTCGGTTTCTGGCCCTACCGTTAGGAGGAAGGCATGTTTGCTGTTGTCGCACTGACGGGGTTCGGCCTCGTTATCATTATGATGGCGGTCTACGGCTATCGAATATCCGCGAAGACGGCGGAAGACTACATGCTCGGCGGACGAACGATCGGTGTTGTCGTCATGTTCTTCTTTGTCCTCTTTGCGATTTCCTCGAGTTGGACCTTCTACGGCTTTCCGGGGGTTCTCTATCTCGACGGACCGGGGTACATCTTTTTTATCTGGGGCTCGGTTGCCGGTTTCGCTGCCCTCTACATGTTTATCGGGCCACGTCTCTGGGCCGTCTCCCGAATCAACCGCTTTCTCTCGCCGGTCGAGGTTCTCGCCGAGCGATACGAGTCTCCGGCGCTTCGAGTTATCCTGAGCCTGAGCATTCTTGCGTTTATCGTCCCTTACGTCGGTATTCAACCCCTCGGAGTGGGACAGGGCTTTCAGGCGTTGACGGGAATGCCGGCGATCTACGGAGCGCTTTACACGGCTGTCCTCCTGGTCGTCCTGGTGATGCTCGGCGGAATGCGGATTGTCGCCTGGGTGAACATCTTCCTGGGAATGGTCTACGTGACGGCGCTCCTTGGCTCCCTGATCTGGGTCGTGAACGCGACGCTTCCGGAAGGGCTTTCCGGAGCCGTCACCTGGCTTCAGGAGAACAGCCCGGAACAACTCTCTACTCCGGGACCCCGGGGAACCTTTACCCCGGTTCTCGTGGCCGGCACGATGATCGTCGGTCTCTTGGCTTTTAGCTGGCCCCATATCGCGATCGGGGCGATGACCGCTCGGGACAAGACGCTCTTTAAATGGTTTCCCCTCTTGATCTTTCTCTTCGGGGGACTCTTCTTCTATATCATCCCCTTTGTCTGGGGTTCGATCGTGGCACCGGCGGTGATGCCGGGGGTTACCAGCGTCGCCGAGGCGGACCAGATTGTGCAGACGATTATTACCGAGAACCTCCCGGCGTGGTTCGGTGTCTTTGTGGTGATGGGCGTCGTCGCCGCCGCGGTATCCACAGCGGCGGTGCAATTGATGACCTCGAGCGTTATCGTTGCCCGGGATCTTATCCAAGGCGTCTTCAACCCCGGGGCCACGGATCAGCAGATTACCCGTTGGGCCCGTTTCTCGGTTATCGGCATCATCGTCTTAAGTATGGGTTTTTCGATATGGAACAACCAGGCGATGGCCCTCTATCTGACCGACGTCTCGATTCCCGGTTTTGCCCAGTGGGCCCCGGCGCTGGTCGGCGGACTCCTCTGGAAGAGGGGCACGAAACAGGGCGCCGTGGCCGGGACTCTGATCGGTGTCGTCTATTTGGTAGCGGCTCTCCTGTTCCGGGTGGACGGCGAGCGAGTCCTCCTCTTCGGTCTCCATCCCGTTATGCCGACCCTCCTGATTAACACTCTCGTCTATCTCGTGGTCAGCCTGGTTACCCCGCGCCCCCGGGAAGAGGTCAACGAGCAGTTCTTCGATGAGGTGGACGCGTTCCTCCGGTCGGAGAGCGCGGCGCGGTCGGGCTGAGGGAGGTAGCTATGGGTCAGGCGTGGCGAGTGCTCTACAACCCGGAAGGCGATGCCGCAGATATCCTCGCGTATCCCTCTGCGCTTGCCGAGGGGCGTATCGGGGGCAAGTACATGCTCTCGAAGGATCAACTCCCGGATACCCTCGTCATCCAGGGGGTCAAACGCCGGGGTATTATCGCCGGGGCCGATGTCAAAATCGACAAGAAGGCCGCCGAGGCTGCCTCGGTGGACGTGGCCCTGGCCCCCCGGTCCGGCCGCCGGGGAGCTCAGCCGGCGGATACCATTTCCCTTTCGGAACTGATGGCCGGTGCGTCGAAGAAACTCGAGCCGGAGACGGTCACGCCGGACGACCCGGCGGTCATCCTCTACACGAGTGGGACCACCGGGAAGCCCAAGGGTGTCGTCCTAACCCATAAGAACTTCTATACCCAATGCGACCAGGTAGTACGGCATATTATGCCGGTTGATCAGAAGGACATCTTCGTAGGCGTTCTGCCGCTCTACCACGTCTACGGCTTGTCGAACGGGCTTATCACCACCTTCTTCTACCAGGGGGCCTTCGCGTTGATACCCCACTACTCCCCGGCGAACCTCTTGGCGACTATCGAGAAGCACAAGGCGACCATCCTGATTGCCATCCCGTCGATGTACAACCACCTGCTCGCCGTCGCCCGGGCGCGAAAGACCAACATTCCGAAGAGCCTTCGAATCTGCGTCTCCGGAGGGGCTCCCCTGCCGGCTACGGTCCTAAAGGAGTTTCAGGATGTCTTCGAAACCCGGATAAACGAGGGCTACGGTCTGACGGAGACGACCTCCTCGGTCAGCGTAAACCAGTTCGGCGAGAACTATCGCCCCGGCTCAATCGGCCCCCCCTCCCGGTCGGTGGAGATGAAGGTTCTCGACGAGAATGGAAATACGCTTCCGGACGGCGAAGAGGGCGAGATCGTAATACGAGGGGATGTAGTGACACCTGGATACTGGAATCTACCCGAGGAGACCGCGTCCACGATTCGTGACGGATGGCTCCACACCGGAGACCTCGGTCACCGCGACGCCGACGGCTACTTCTATATAACCGACCGCAAGAAGGACCTAATTATCCGGGGCGGTTTCAACATTTCTCCCCGGGAAGTCGAGGAAGTCCTGATTTCCCATCCCGCGGTGTCCGACGCGGCGGTCGTCGGTGCCGAAGACAGCCGGGGCGGGGAAATCGTAAAGGCCTACGTCGCGCTTCTGGAGGGAAAGTCCGCCACCGAGAGGGAGCTCCTCGAGCACTGCGAATCGAACTTGGCACCTTACAAGCTTCCGAAGGCCATCGAGTTCCGGGATACGATTCCCAAGAGCGCAACCGGAAAGGTGTTACGGAAAGAGCTCCGGGAAGGCTACCGGGACGAGAGATTGATTCAACAGGCTTAGGTCGGAGAGGAGCGAAAACCCATGGGCACCAACTTTGTAGGACTCGGCCGGCTGCTGCAGGACGCCGCGAAAAAGCAAAAGAAGCGACCGGCACTCTTTTTCGACGGAAATCCGATCAGCTATGCCGAGGTGGAAGAAGCCTCGAACAAAGTTGCGAACGGACTCAAGAGTCTGGGGGTCCGAAAGGGCGACCGGGTAGCGATTATGCTCCCGAACATCCCGGAATTCGTCTACACCCTCTTCGGAATAGAGAAGCTCGGAGCCGTCGCTGTGCCCTTCAATACGCTCTACAAGGGCCGGGAGATCATCCATATTCTCAACGACAGCGGCGCCGTGGCTATCGTCGCGCTGACGAACTTCGCCTCCCTCTTAAACGAGGTTCGGGGCGACTGCCCCGACCTTCGGCACGTCATTACCACCGGGGAGCGTACCTTGGTCTTCGTCGAGCCCGGGTCTACCGCCAACATTCAGGCCGTCTTCGAGAAAGCGCGTTTCGAGAGCCCGGACGCCGTGTTTCGTTTCTTCGGGGAGACACTCTTGAGCGTAATCGAAGCCCTTGGTGTCAAAGGCGCCTTTTACAAGCACCGGGGGAGTATCCGCTGCCGGGGAAAGAAGCTCGCAACGATCGTCCTTCAGGAGATCGAGAACCTCTACGTTGTAAACGGACTATTGTTCTCCGGCCCCCTGAACACCGACGAGTTCTTCAGGGTGCTTTGGGTTCCGGCGGAGATAAAGGACAAGGTGGTTGAGCCCTCCACCTCTCTTCAGGAGGAGTTGGGTCGACCGGTCTCGATGGCGGAGTTTCGAGACCTTATGGTGTCGACGTTTCAAGAAACCCTCGGGACCGAGGTTGTCCCGGGGGAGCTCAAACGGGACGAGATATTCGGTTACGAGAAGAACCGGGCATTGGCCTCCCGAAGGTAATTTGTTTGAGGGCCCCCGGGCCCGCCTCCGGACTCCGAGTTTCGTCGGCGGTTCAACATTCTATTTGACAGCCGACCAGAACCGTTCTAAAATACCCGTGCTTTCCCGAGCCGAAACACCTACGGTTACCCTTCGTCGAATGCGGTAGCTACGGTAACAGGCCGACAGGGTGTCCGAGGAAACTCGAATGCCTCCCACCATTTGGAAAGGGGAAGATACTCACCAACCCTATACCCAGATGGAGGTACGCTCTATGTCCTATATGGGCAAGATGCTCCGCGTAGATCTGTCGGCCGGCACTATCAAGACCGAAGAGACCCCGATGGACCTCGCAAAGCTGTACATCGGGGGTCGCGGTCTCGCGTCCCGGATTCTTATCAACGAAATCGATCCGAAGGTCGACGCACTTTCACCGGCCAACAAGCTCATTTACGCCACCGGTCCCCTGTCGAACACGACGGCACCCACCGGCGGCCGCTACATGGTCGTAACAAAGAGCCCCCTCACCGGGACCATCGCGTCGAGCAACTCCGGCGGCGTCTTCGGAGCCTACCTGAAGAAAGCCGGATACGACATCGTCATTTTCGAAGGCAAGTCGGACAAGCCGGTCTACCTTTCGGTTTCGCCTCAGGGCGTCGAGCTCAAGGACGCCTCCCACGTCTGGGGCAAACGGGTCGAACAGACTACCGATATTCTACTCGGCGAATCCGGCCAGAAACGCGCCTCGGTCTCTTGCATCGGTCCCGCCGGTGAGAAAATGAGCCTTATCGCCTCGGTCATGAACGAGAAGCATCGGGCGGCGGGCCGGAGCGGAGTCGGAGCGGTTATGGGCAGCAAGAACCTCAAGGCCCTGGTGGTCTGGGGGGACGCGGAATCGCCGATCAAGTTCGACGACGAGTTCAAGACCGCGGTCAAGACCAGCCGGACCCTCCTGAAGGACGGCGCCATTACCGGACAGGGTCTGCCGGCTCTCGGCACCAAAGTCCTCGACAACATCATCAACTCAAGCGGCATGTATCCCACCCGGAACGCCCAGGACGTAATGTTCGAAGGCACGGGCAACATGTCCGGCGAAGCCTTGGTCGAAAAGGGCTACCTGAAGCGAAACTCCGGCTGCTACATGTGCCCGATTCAGTGCGCCCGGGATGTCGAGCTTCCCAACGGCCGCCGGGGAGAAGGCCCGGAGTACGAAACCGGCTGGGCCTTCGGTCCGATGTGCGGGATCGACGACCTGAACGCGATCTGCGATGCAAACTTTACCTGCAACGACCTCGGCATGGACACCATCTCAGCCGGTGTAACCATCTCCTGCCTGATGGAGCTCTTCGAGAAGGGCTATGTGCCCGAGGAAGACCTAGAAAAGGGCCCGAAGCCGGTCTTCGGGAGCACCGAAGCGCTGGCCTACTGGCTGACCAAGATGGGGCTCGGGGAAGGCAAGATCGGTGCGTTGATGGCAAAGGGATCCTACCGGATGGCGGAAGCCTACGGACACCCGGAGCTCTCGATGACGATCAAGAAGCAGGAGCTCGCCGCCTACGATCCTCGGGGAGTCCAGGGCCACGGCCTCGAATACGCCGTGGGCAACCGGGGGGCGGACCACGTTCGGGCATACCTGATCTCCCCTGAGATTCTCGGGGTCCCGGAGAAGCTCGATCCCCAGGCAATCGAAGGAAAGCCCGAGTGGGCGATTATCTTCCAAAACCTGACCGGGGTTATCGACTCCTGTGGCATGTGCCTCTTTACCTCCTTTTCCCTCGGCGCCCCGGAGTACAACGCTCTGATAAACGCCGCGACGGGATTCAACCTCTCGGTCGACGAGATGATGCAGGTCGGAGAGCGCATCTGGAACATGGAACGCCAGTTCAACCTGGACGCCGGGCTTAGCCCAAGTGAAGACACCCTACCCAAGCGCTTCTTCGAAGAGCCGGCAAAGGAAGGTCCCAATCAGGGCAAGGTCCACCGGCTTCCGGAGATGCTTCCGAAGTTCTACTCCCTGCGTGGATGGACTGAAGACGGCCGGCCGACGAATGAGAAGCTGAAGGAACTCAGCCTCGTCTAAGGCATGACCATCGAAGCAAAACTCTTCGCCACCCTGAAGCTCAAGCTCGGGGTGGCAAGGGTTCTTATCGACACGGACCAACCGATAACCGTCCGAGAGCTTCTCCGTCGCATCGGCGAAGAGGTGGACCACGACGTCTTCGCAGAGCTGATCGACACCGAGGACAAGATACGCCCGGGCACCATGCTCTTGGTCGGCGGGAAGAATATCCACCACTTGGACGGTCTGGATACCCTGGTCGAAGACGAAGACGTAGCGGTCTTCCCGCCCTCCGGGGGCGGTTAGCCGTGCCTCACGGCGCACCCGGCGCTTCTCAGTTTTCCCGGCATCTGGACCTGATCGGCCCCGAGGGAGTGGAGCGGCTCGCTGCCGCCAAGGTCGCCGTTATCGGCGCCGGTGGACTCGGCTCGACGGTCTTGGAGCTTCTGGTGCGCCTCGGTGTGGGGGAGATTCTTGTCTACGACCACGGAATCGTCGACCTGCCGGACCTGAACCGGCAGATTCTCTATAGCCACGACGACCTCAGGCGGCCGAAGGCGGAGGCCGCGGCGGATTACCTTCGGCGAATAAACCCGGAGGCTCGGATCCGTGCCGTCGCCGAAACCGTCGAGCCGGGCTTTTTCTTTTCCACCGACGACAGGGCGCCGGATGCGGTAGTCGACTGCCTCGACAACTTTGCAACCCGCTTCGTGGTGGACGATGCCTGTTTTGCGGCGGCTATACCGCTTGTTCACGGCGGTGTCTACCGGCACTTCGGGCAGGTGACGGTGGTGCGTTCCGGGATAACCCCGAGCCTTAAGGAAATCTTCGGAGAACAGCAGAAGGCCCTGGACGAAGAAGCAAACAAACCGATGTTCCCCCCGGCCGTGGTCGGGGTGGCCACCGTTGAGGCAACCGAATCGGCGAAGCTGCTATTAAGAAGACCTCCGGAAGAGATTCTCTACAACCGGCTGTTGAGTATCGACTACTCGGACTACACGTTCCAGGAGATTCCCTTAGCACCGTGAGCCGCCGAGAAGGCGGTCCGTCTTGGTGTCACGCGCCGCCCCGGTAAAACTTGTGCTCTAGTTGCCTCCAGACGGCCTCGACGGATTCTCGTTTTCCGGACAACTGAAACCGCATGCGACGGAAGGTCAGCTCCCCGAGCGTAACCGGCGGCAGGGCGGTAAGCTCGATCGACCACCCCGGTCCTGAAAACCCTTGGGCCGTTTCGAGCGATTCCGGCAGCACGCGGATGTAGTCCTTGGCAACCCAGAGCGGAATGTCTCTGAACTCCTTGGTAAGTTCCATCGGTCCAGAGTACGCAGACCCATCGGCCTCCGCAAGGCCCAACCCGTACGGTCCTCTCCGGTAGACGCAGAGTCCCCCGGCCTTTGTTCCCGATCACGGTCATGATGATCTCCAACGAACCACGCAAGAGGTTGAGGCCGGTTGTACCGGATACGGCAGAAGCGGTTACTGGTTCAAAGAAGCCTGACTATTTTTCTTCGTTGAACGCAGTGCTAAGAGCCGTGATAATGGTGGTTGTCAGAGGAGAACGGCGATGAAGAACAGGGCCGCTGTCAGTATACTTCTCCTTTTCGGGGGATTTCTCCTTGGTTCGGTCGCCTACTCGATCGCGTTAACCGGCGTCGGCTTGACGGCGGCGGCGCTTCTTCACGCTCGTATTACCGTCGAGGCCCCTTCTACCGATGTGACGACGGCCGTCGGCACTACCCTCGAAGAGGAGGTGGCTGCGGTCCTTTCCGGTGCCGGCCTTGGCGGAAGCGCCACCATCTCCGAGGAGTCCGTCAATCGGCTTGTCAGAATCGGAATAATCCAAGCCGGGCTGCCGGAGAACATGACCCTTCACTCCCTCCACCTGGACCTGAACTCCGCTGAGGTGCTTGTTTCGGCAACGGCCACGATAGCCCCTTCCGATTCCGTCGGCCGTTTTCGTATCAAACCGCAGACCACCCGTCTCGAGGTGAGCCTCCGGATTCAGCCCCAGGGTGACGGCCTCCTGGTCTCCCCCAACGGAGCGACTGTGGGACGACTTGCCTTATCCCGAGCAGCACTAGAAGCTGCTTCCCGGCGGTTCGGCCCTGAAACCCTCGGCCTACCGGTGGTAGTCTCCTACGAAGCGATCGAGCCGTTCATCCCTCCGGCCTTCGTTCTCGAGGGCTTGGTGGTGCGGGAGGGCTATCTGGTCGCTCAGGTACAGGTCTCTGAAGAAGTTCGACGGCGCCTTGTTTCGGAGGTCGTCCCCCTGCTCGAGGAACACGCAGAGCCGGCGCGGGAGGCGGTGTCGGCCGCCCTCGGAATCGACAACCCGGTAAGCCGGTCTATCGAAACCCTGGTGTCGAAAGCCACCCATCCGCCGGCGGCCCCCTTGGAGCCGACTGCTCTGGTAAGCTACCGGGAACGGGACGTCGAGGCGACGCCTCCTGATGCAGCACCCTTTTCTCCGGAAGTCGGTACGGATTTGTCTTCCGGGACCCTTCTCCGGACCGGCGCCGCTTCCTACGTCGAGTGCATTCTCCGGGACGAGACCATGCTCCGGATCGATCAGAACACACAGGTTCGCCTTAATGAACTCCCCTCCTCCCCGGAGGACGCCCGGGGACGGTTTACCATCCTAACGGGGCGGCTCCGGGCCCGGGTCGCCGGAATTATCGGAACCGACTATCAATTTGCGGCGGCGCAGAACGTCTGCGGAGTTCGGGGGACAGACCTCGTGCTTCACCTCTCCGCCGAGGAGAGCCTCTTTCTGAGTGTACTCGAGGGCTCCGTCGTACTTACTACTCCGGACGGAACCGAGCAGCCGGTCGCTGCCGACCAGGCACTCGGACCTGCCGACGGCGCCGGACCGGCGGTCCTCTCTTCCGGGGACCGGAAAGCCATCGAATCGGAGCTTCTGCTTCGAACCGGACCCAGGGACGCCCCCCGGGTCCGGGAAGCCGCCTGGCTCTGGGACCTTTTGAACGACGCAAAGAGCCTTGCGATGCACATCATGACCCTCGACGACGTCTCCCAGGAGAAGCTCGCGGAAGAAATGCGGAAACGCATCGACGCAGATTCGCTCCGGCCTCGCCTCGAAGGGTTTTTGAGACAACCGGAGGTCCGGGCTACCCTAAGGGAAATGGGGGCGGACGATCCACTGGCCTGGTTGGAGAGCAGATCTTAGACGCCCCCTGGAGAGGAGAGAACGGCATGGCGGAGAACACGAGATCGGAAGGATCGCTTTCGTTTCGCACCTACGTTGGAAGGCTTGTCCTTTATTCTCTTCCGGTCATCAACGTAGGGGCGGCGCTCTTCTGGCTCTTCGCCGGCAAGGACGAGGAGACGAAGAGCTTTGGTAAGGCGGCGCTCGCGGTCGTTCTGATCCTGACGGCCGTGTCCCTCGTTCTGGGGCTTGTCTCCTACGGCTACCTGGCCTCGGCCGTTTGGTCCCGTTAGGCCGGTGACCGAAAAATTGCGATTGCGTAAGGAGTTACGCTCTAGTATCCACGATAGATTGCGGTAAAAGGAGTAGCTATGAAACGACTGTTGATTCTGACACTGGCCGTGCTCGCCCTAGCCATGCTGGTTCTTGTCGGTTGTGGTCCGAGTGAGGCCGCCGAAGAACCGGAAGCCGAAGCAGCCGAAGCCGAAGGCCCCCAGCAAGGCGGGGTCTTGGTCTTTGCCCGGTCGGGAGACTCTGTTGGTCTCGACCCGGCTCGAGAGACCGACGGAGAGAGCTTCTACGGAAGCACGCAGATCTTCGACAACCTTGTAGAGTTTGTCCCCGGAACCACGGAAATCCAACCCGCCCTTGCCGAGCGCTGGGACATCAGCAATGACGGACTGGAGTTCACCTTCTACCTCCGGGAAGGCATCGAGTTCCACGACGGAACGCCCTTCAATGCCGAGGCCGTCAAGTTCAGCTTCGACCGGCAGTTCGTAGAAGACCATCCCTACTACGACCTCGGACCCTGGAAATACTGGGGTTACATGGACATGAGTAGCATCGTCGACCGAATCGAGGTTGTCGATGATCAGACGGTGAAGTTCTACCTCAAGAAAGTCGAAGCCCCTTTCCTGGCCAACTTGGCGATGGACTTTGCCGCCATCGTGAGTCCCGCCGCCGTCGAAGAGCACGGCGCCGAGTTCCCGAGCAACCCGGTCGGCACCGGACCCTTCAAGTTCGTCAGCTGGGTAAAGGACGACAGCATCACCCTCGACGCCAACGAAGACTATTGGGGAGAAGGGCCCTACCTGGACCGCCTGATTATTCGGGTGATTCCGGACGCCACCGCCCGCTACCTTGCCCTCAAGAACGGGGAAGTCGACGTGATCGACTTTCCGTCCGCAGAGGACCTCGAGCTGATGGAGGAGGACGAAAACATCGAGCTTATCCAGCAGCCGGGACTCAACGTCGGCTACATCGCCATGAACAACGACAAGGCTCCCTTTGACGATCCCCGGGTTCGCCGGGCCATGAACTACGCCATCAACCGGGATGAGATTATCGAAGGCGTCTACGGGAATGCCGGTCAAGTTGCGAAGAACCCGATCCCCCCGACGATGTGGAGCTACAACGACGACATCGATCCCTACCCCTACGATCCCGAACGAGCCCGGGAGCTTCTCGCAGAAGCGGGATTCCCCGACGGCTTTTCCACGGACCTCTGGGCGATGCCTGTCGCGAGGCCGTACAACCCGAACGCTCGGCGGATTGCGGAGATTGTCCAGGCACAGTTGGTCGACGTGGGGGTGGACATCGAAATTGTCAGCTACGACTGGGGTACCTACCTCGACCGTACCGACAGCGGCGAGCACTCGATGGCGATGCTCGGGTGGACCGGGGACAACGGCGACCCGGATAACTTCCTCTTCGTTCTCTTGAGCATTCCCGCGGCGGAGGTCCCGGCGGGTAACATCGCCTTCTGGAGGAACGAGGAGTTCAACGACCTGGTCGTCGAAGCGAAGGAGACCTTCGACAGAGAGCGACGAACCGAGCTCTACCGACAAGCCCAGGAGGTCTTCCACAAAGACGCACCCTGGGTACCACTGGCACACTCCGTGGTCACGGTCCCCGTGCGTAACAACGTGCAGGACTTCGTGATCTACCCCACGGGTAAGCGGGTGTTCCAGCGCGTCTGGCTTGATGAGTAGTCAAGAGACGATCTGTTTTTTCGCACGTCGATCCGGCGGTCTCGCCGGATCGACTGCGTAACCGGACACCCTCCGTCACAATGTTTAGATACATCGCGCGGCGCCTGTTGTTGTTAATACCCACCCTCCTCGGGGTGCTTACCATCGTATTCTTTATGGTCGCCTTGAGTCCCGGGGATCCGGCTCGGGTCATGCTCGGAGAGCGAGCCAACGCCGAACAGCTGGAGAACCTGCGGGAAGAGCTCGGACTAAACCGCCCGATGGGGGAACAGTACCTTCTCTACCTGCAGCGGGCCGCCCGTCTGGACTTTGGGAGATCCATAAAGACCGGCCGGCCGGTCATGGAAGAGATCGGGGAGCTTTTCCCCGCGACGATCGAGTTGGCGTTGGTGGCGATGTTCCTTGCCACGAGCCTCGGCATCCTTGTCGGGGTGTTGTCCGCCGTCAAGAGAAACACCTGGTTGGACTACTCGGCGATGATCGGGGCGCTGACCGGGGTGAGCATGCCCGTCTTCTGGCTCGGTTTGGTGTTGATCATGATATTCTCCGTCGGCCTCGGCTGGTTTCCCACCGGTGGCCGGATGGAAGTCCGGCTTTTCTTCCAGCCGATAACCCGGCTCTTTCTTCTCGACGGCGCCATCCTGTGGTTAAAAGAGGGTAATCCGGCGTACCTTTTGAGCGCCTTGCGGCACATCATCCTCCCGGCCATCGCCCTCGGCACCATTCCCCTGGCGATCATTGCCAGAACCACCCGGAGCAGCATGTTAGAGACGATGCGGCAGGATTACGTTCGGACCGCCAGGGCGGCTGGGATACCCGAACGACGAGTCATCTTCCGGTACGCCCTCAAGAACGCCCTCTTGCCGATTATTACGGTTATCGGTATTCAGTTCGGGCTGCTTCTCGCCGGCGCAATTCTTACCGAGACCATCTTCGCATGGCCGGGCATCGGCCGCTGGATCTACTCGGCAATATCCGCCCGGGACTACCCGGCGGTGCAAGCAGGGGTCGTTGTGGTATCCGCCGTCTTCGTCTTTATCAATCTGATAGTCGATATTCTCTACTCGGTGGTTAATCCACGCATTAGGCTCCAATAGATATGTCATCCCGCAGCGAAGCAATTGTCAGGGACCTTCCGAAGCGCACAGATCCTACTCCCTTCCAAGAGAAGTGGAGTCTTCTCTCGAGGAATCGCGGCGCCGTCGCGGGGCTGGTTATCATTGCGCTCTTCGTGCTCTCGGCGGTATTTGCACCGCTACTCTCTCCGGAGAACCCCCTGGAACAGAATATCGAAATACGCAAGAGCCCGCCGCTTACCGAGGGACACGTTCTCGGTACCGACGAGCTCGGCCGGGACCTCTTGAGCCGCCTGATCTACGGCGCCCGGCTTAGCATGACGATCGGGGTAATCTCCGTCGGCATCGCGATGATCGGCGGCGTGTTGGTGGGAACCGTCTCGGCGTACTACGGGGGCCGGCTGGACCGCATCGTCATGAGGCTTATCGACATCATGCTCGCCTTCCCCTACGTTCTCTTGACCATCGTTATCGTCGCCGTCTTGGGGCCGAGCCTGACCAACGCGATGATCGCGATCGGGATCAGCCAGATGCCAAGGTACGTCCGGCTGGTCCGGAGTTCCGTCCTGGCGGAAAAGGAAACGGATTACGTCCTGGCGGAACGGAGCCTCGGGACCGGGGATTTCGAGCTGATGTTCGGGACTATCCTCCCCAACAGCCTGGCGCCGATTATCGTCCAGGCCACCCTGGGCGTCGGCGAGGCCATCTTGAGTAGCGCCGCCTTGAGCTTTCTTGGGCTCGGCGCCCAGCCGCCGGCCCCCGAATGGGGACTCATGATCGCCTCGAGCAGGGAATTTGTTACCAGCGCCTGGTGGATCGTTACCTTCCCGGGGCTCGCGACACTCTTCGCCGTCTTGGGGTTCAACCTCTTCGGCGACGGCCTCCGGGACGTCCTCGATCCGAGGCTAAAGGAATAGCCGTGGCGGGACAGTCGCCGCTTTTGAGCATTAGAGACCTCCATGTCAGCTTTCACATGATGAACGGCACCATCCACGCGGTCCGGGGAATCAACTTGGATATAGATCCCGGGGAAACCGTAGCCCTAGTCGGTGAATCGGGCTGCGGCAAGAGTGTCACCGCGCATTCGGTAACCGGCCTTCTCCCAATGCCTCCCGCCCGGATCGAACGAGGGGAGATTTTCTTCGACGGCCGGAACCTCCTCTCCTTGAGCCAACGGCAGATGCGGGGCCTCCGGGGTAACCGCATCGGCATGATATTCCAGGAACCGATGACCAGCCTCAATCCCGTCTTTACCATCGGAGACCAGATAGCCGACGTCTTTCGGGTACATCACAAGCTGCCCAAGAAAGCCGCCTTTAATCGGGCGATCGACCTTATCGACCTCGTTAAGATTCCCGAACCGGAGCGCCGGGCCCACGAGTACCCCCACCAGTTGAGCGGCGGCATGCGTCAAAGGGCCATGATCGCCCTTGCCCTCGCGAGTCCCGAGCCGGGGCTGATCATAGCCGACGAACCGACGACCGCCTTGGACGTAACCATACAGGCCCAGATTCTCCACCTGCTTTCGCAACTTCAGAAGAAGGTCGGAGTCGCGATTCTCTTGATTACCCACGACATGGGGGTCGTCGCCCAGGTCGCCGACCACGCGACGGTGATGTACGCCGGCCGGGCCGTAGAGCAGGGAACCGTCGAGGCGATCTTCGAGTCGCCGCACCACCCCTACACCCGGGGGCTTCTCAACAGCCTCCCGGGCAACCCTAAATACCGGGACGCGAGGCGCCTCGAGGCCATCCCGGGGACCGTCCCGGACCTCCGGACAATCGGTGAAGGGTGTCCCTTTGTGAACCGCTGCCCCCATCCCGGGGATCCCTGCGCCGGTACCTTTCCCGACCCCTATGTCGGGCCCGAAGGTCACTACGCCTGGTGTTGGTTCCCCGACGGGGTAGGGATCAGTGGAGGCAACGCGGATGCATAACCTCCTCGAGACCTCGGGGCTCAAGACCCACTTCGCCGGCTCCGGTGGCGCCGTCAAGGCGGTTGACGGCGTGGACCTGTCGGTCGTGCGCGGTGAAATAGTCGGCGTCGTCGGGGAGTCGGGCTGCGGAAAGTCGACTCTCGGCCGGACCGTCCTGAGGCTCGAGCAGAAAACGGCCGGGGCGGTTCTCTTCGAAGGCCGGGACCCCTTTACCCTCACCAAAGAAGAGCTCAAGGCGTTTCGCAGAAAGGCGGGCATGGTTTTTCAGGATCCCTCGTCGAGCCTCAACCCACGTAAACGCGTCGACCAACTGCTGCGACAACCCTTGCGAATCCACGGCATTGGCGAGCGCAAGAGTTGGAGTGCGCGGATCGACTCAATTCTCGAAGAAACGGGCATAAACCCCAAGTACAGAAACCGGTATCCCCACCAGTTTTCCGGCGGCCAGAAGCAGCGCCTTGGAGTTGCCCGGGCCCTGATGCTCGACCCGGAGTTTCTGGTTCTCGACGAAGCGGTTAGCGCCTTGGATGTGAGTATCCAGGCGCAGATTCTAAACCTGCTTCTCGACCTCAAAGAGCAGCGGAACCTGACCTATCTGTTTATCAGCCATGACCTCGCGGTGGTCGAGTTTGTAAGCGACCGGATATTGGTTATGTACCTCGGCCGTGTGGTCGAAGAGGCGACCAAGCGGGAAATAATGGACGATCCCCTCCACCCCTACACCCAAGCCTTGGTCAAAGCCTTTCCGACGACCGACCTCTCCACCCGGGGAAGCAGCATAAAGGCTGTCGAAGGGGACGTCCCCTCGCCGGTCAATCCTCCTCCAGGGTGTCACTTCGCACCCCGGTGTCCCTTTGCCACCGCAAAGTGCCACGCGACCTACCCGCCGATGGTGGCGGTTTCGGGCCGTAAGGTAGCTTGCTGGCTCCACACCGATGAAGGGACCTGACCCCTAGACCGACAACCGCTAAACCAAGAAGGCTATGTTTGACCCCACCCCACCCGGTTACGCTAAGGGGTAGATGTACGCGGCAGTCCACGAACCTCACACGCTTTCGGTCGAAAGAGCAATCGAGGCTCTCGAAGCCGACGGGAAGAAGGGGCTTACCGACGAAGAAGCCCGGCATCGCCTGACCGAGGAAGGACCCAACGAGCTCGAGGAAAAGGGACGTCCCGGCATCCTGCGGCTCCTCATAGACCAGTTCAGCAGCTTTCTTATTTTGATATTGGTAGCAGCCGCCGGGGTTTCCCTGGCCGTCGGAGAACCGGTGGACGCCGCGGCCATTTTGGTCATCGTTATTTTGAACGCCATTCTCGGTGTGGTACAAGAGCACAAGGCCGAGGAGGCGTTGGAAGCGCTTAAACAGATGTCCGCCCCGGACGTGGAAGTCATCCGCGACGGCGAACCGAGATCCGTCGAGGTCGGCGCCGTGGTCCCCGGGGACATCGTCAAACTGAAGTCCGGCTCCTCGGTCCCCGCGGATCTGCGCCTGATAGAAGCCGTCAACCTTCGGATCGACGAGGCGGCCCTTACCGGAGAATCGGTGCCCGTAGAGAAGCGGGCCGAAAAGACCCTCGATGCGAAGACCCCCCTCGGGGACCGGGAGAACCTGGCCTTCAAAGGAACCGCCGTCTCCTCCGGCCGGGGAACAGGAATCGTAACCGCGACGGGTATGAACACCGAGATGGGCAAGATCGCAGAGATGATCCAATCCTACGAAGACGAGGATACGCCCCTCCAGAAACGGTTGAGGCAACTCGGGAAATGGCTCGGCACCATATCCTTGATCATCTGCGGAGTCGTCTTTGTATACGGCGTCCTACGGGATACCGATGTCCTCGCGTTGTTTCGTGAGGGCCTTGCCCCCTATCTCTCTACCTACCGGCAAAACCTGATCGAGCTATTCATGATCGCCGTCAGCCTCGCTATCGCGGCGGTTCCCGAGGGCCTTCCGGCGGTAGTGACCATCTGCCTCGCTCTGGGAATGCAACGAATGGTCCGGCGCCACGCTCTGATACGGAAGCTGCCCGCGGTCGAAACCCTCGGGACGGCTACCGTAATCTGCTCCGACAAGACGGGGACTCTGACTGAGAACCAAATGACGGTCGTCAAGGCCTGGGTCGCAGGCCGTACTTTTGAGGTTTCCGGCCGGGGATACGATCCGGAAGGATCTTTTACTGCCGACGGGGAGGAAGTCGGTCCGGAAGAGGAGGACCGACTGTGGCTCCTCCTTATCGGCGGGCTCCTCTGCAACGACGCGAGTCTCTGGAAAGACGAAGAATCGAGGTATTCCATTTCCGGCGATCCCACAGAAGGCGCCCTGGTTGTCGCCGCGGAGAAAGCCGACTTTTCGAAGAGCGCCTGGGAAGAGCGGTGGCCCCGGGCCCGGGAGTTTCCCTTTACTTCGAGCCGAAAGCGCATGACAACGGTCCACCGTATGGACGAAAAGGCCGGGCTCGCCGGTGGCTTCGTCGCCTTCATGAAAGGAGCACCGGACGTGGTTCTCAACTACTGCAGCGAAATAGCCGGGGAGAACGATGAGAAGCCTCAGGACCTCACGGAGGACACGAAAGAGCAGATCCTGGACACCAACACGTCGATGGCGCGGGCGGCGCTCCGGGTCCTCGCGGTAGCTTACAAGCCGCTAAAGGAAGCACCGCCGGAAGACGCGGAAGCGGCGGACGTCGAGGAGGGGTTTGTCTTTCTCGGGCTGATGGGGATGATCGACCCGGCGCGACCCGAAGCGACGCACGCGGTGCAGGTCGCCAAGACCGCGGGAATCCGGACGGTTATGGTAACCGGCGACTACAAGGAAACCGCTGCGGCCATAGCGAAGGAAAACGGCATCCTCCGGGAAGGCGGAAGAGTCCTTACCGGTGCCGAGTTGGACGAGCTCGACGACGAGACCTTCGCCGAAGAGGTAGAGTCTGTCGACGCCTACGCCCGAGTCTCTCCGGCGCATAAGGTCCGGATTCTCGACGCCCTCAAGTCCCGAGGCCACGTTGTCGCGATGACCGGAGACGGCGTCAACGACGCACCGGCTCTCAAGCGGGCCGACATCGGGGTGGCGATGGGCATAACCGGAACCGACGTCTCCAAACAGACCTCCGAGATGGTTCTGACCGACGACAACTTTGCGAGCATTGTGTCGGCAGTCGAAGAAGGGCGGGTCATCTACTCGAATATTCGCAAGTTCGTGTACTACCTTATCTCCTGCAACATCGGAGAGATTCTCGTTATCTTCGTCGCGATGATGGCAGGGCTGGCCATTCCCCTTACGCCCATCATGCTTCTCTGGCTGAACCTGGTGACCGACGGAGCCCCGGCCCTCGCCCTCGGCGTGGAGCCCGGCGATCCGGACATTATGAAGCGCCCTCCCCGGCCCCCGGCGGCGCCGGTCATCAACTCCGACATGCGAATCGGCGTAACGGTTCAAGCGGTTGTGATGACCGTGGCGGTTAACGCCTCTTATCTGATCGCTTTGAACCGTTATCCCGGGAGCCTCGAGATGCCACGGACCGTCGCCTTCGTGACTCTTGTTCTCTCGGAGCTCTGGCGGGCCTTTACAGCCCGATCCGACAGACTTTCGCTTTTTCGGATCGGCCTTGGCACCAACCGCTGGATGGTCGCAGCTGTCGCGACCTCCCTTGCATTGCTCCTTGTCGTAATCTACCTTCCCTTTCTCCGGCCGGTTTTCGACACGGCATCCCTTGGCGCTATGGACTGGGCCTTGCTTCTGCCCTTTACCGTCCCGGCGTCGATCGCCGCGGAAATAACCAAAATCTTTTTGCGCCGCCGGAGCCGGGCATATTTTGAACCCGGCGAAGCGGCAGGAGGCAACCAAGCATGACCGACACACTCTGGGTTGTAATCGCGCTTCTCATGGGCCTCGCCTCTGTGGGCGTCGCCCTTCTGAAATACTACTGGGTTACCCGGCCAACGACGGGAGACTCCGCGGCTAGAGACGTCGCGCGAAGCATTCGCAGAAGCGCACGTCAGTTCCTGCGGTACCTCTATCTGTCCCTTGCGGCGGTGTCGGTTGGAATTACGACGCGACGACGGGTCTGGGGACCGCCTTCACCTTTATTCTGGGCTCGTTTT
>JBKHCS010000036.1:0-26592 GCA_046541715.1 Spirochaetaceae bacterium | reverse complement strand
CTGCGAATGCTCTTCGACCGCCACGCCGCAGAGTAGCGGCACCCGGCTTGAAGGCTTGGCCTACTCATTTAGTAGGCACAAAGGCGCCGACCGGACATCGCCACGCGATGACCGGCTTGCCCCCACGGCCCAGTCTTACTGGGCATAGAGGCGCCGACCGGATTCGAACCGGTGCATAAAGGTTTTGCAGACCTCTCCCTTACCACTTGGGTACGGCGCCGTATCTGTTTTTCAGCAAAATACTCATTCATCGGCCGAATGTCCAGCGAAACGAGGTTGCCGGGAAACGGGCTCCGTGGTAGTAAGAAGCAATGCAACATGACCACCGGAACGCCCTGATCCATCCGTCGGAATTCATCGGCCTCGAAAACACGGTTCATCTCGCGGCCGGCGGCGAGGGGCCGATGCTCGCTTCGAGTCGGGACGTCATCGAACGCTTCCTTTCCGACAAGGCGAAGGGGGAGGTGGGGCGCCACGAAGAAGACGCGACGGCGAACCGCTGCCGCGGCAAAGTGGCACGGCTTTTCGGCGTCGATGCCCATGATATCGGCTTTGTGTCGAACAGCTCGGAAGGGATCAACATCCTAACATACGGTCTGGACTGGAAGCCCGGGGACAACGTGGTGGTATGCGATGTCGAGTTCCCCACCGAGGTGCTGCCCTGGACCCGCTTGAAGGACCGGGGCGTCGAGATACGCGTCGTCTCGCACAAGAACTGGTACATCGACCTGGACGACATCCTCGAAGCAGCGGACGACCGAACCAGAGTCGTGACCATCAGTAGCGTGAGCTATTTTACCGGTCAGCGTATCTCGATACGCGAACTGTCGGACCGCCTGAGGGGATCCGAGGCTCTCCTGGTGGTCGATGCGACCCACGCCGCCGGGGCCGTCCCCGTCGAAGCCTCCTACGCCGACGTCGTGGTCGCAAGTTGCTACAAGTGGCTCCTGTCGACCCACGGGGTCGCGATTCTCTACTGGAACAGGAAGCGGTTGGAGGGTTTCGATCCGCCGTTTCTCGGGTGGCATTCCGGAACGTCGCTCCCGGATTGGCGGAATCCGACCGAAGTCACCTTACGGCCAGGGGCGGCAATGTTCGAGATGGGAAACGTCGGGTTCATCAGCGTCTACCTCTTGGAAAACGCCCTCGACCGGATACTCAAAATCGGTATTCCCACTATAGAGGAACATATTCTCGGCTTGAGCGGACACCTCTGGGAGGGCCTCCATGACCTCGGCTTCGAGATGATGACACCGCGATCCGCCGAAGAGCGTGCCGGAAATGTCTGCTTTATGGCCGATAACATCGGCGAGATAACGGGGTCCCTCGCGGCTCGAGGCATTCTGGTTTGGGGCGGTTACGGCGGGGTCGGGAGAATCCGCGTGTCGACGCATCTCTACAATAGCTCCGACGACCTCGAGAAGTTGCTAACCGAGCTGCGAAAGCGTACGTAGCCCAGGGACGGTGTGCCGCCCCTTACAGACTCTTCAGAAGGTCGATCAGGTACGGGAGAACCTGCTTCTTTCGAGAGACCACCCCGGTCATCTCGAAGACACCCGGGGCGACCTGTGGATAGTGTATCGCCTCGGTGATGCGCTTCGGACCGTCGAAAACCAACCTCGTGGTCTCCTCGGTTATGTCGGTGACCATCAGGCAGGCAAAGTCGAGTCCCCCTTCGCCCCGGCTTTCGGCTACTGCGGATGCGACTTCTTCCAGCCTCTCGTTGAAGGCTTTGAAACCGACCATCTCGATCTGGCTTACGGCGAAACGCCGACCCACCTCGGTGTAGCGCTTCTGGTCCTGCTCGACGATCTGCCGGGGCGAGAGCGCGGTAATCTCGCTTCCTGCCTGGAACATCTCCTCGCCGTAGACCTCGACCTTCAGTCCGGCTATGCCTCCGAGCCATTCGGCGGTCTCTCGGTCGATCTCGGTGGCGGTGGGGGATTTAAGAATGACGGTGTCCGAGAGGATGGCTGACAACAACAGCGCCGCGGTTTGACGGTCCGGGAGAAGGTCTGCCCGGCGATAGGTGTCCGCGACGATGGTCGCCGTCGATCCTAGGACCCGGTTGATAAAGGTGATGGGCATGGTGGTGCTCCGTGCGCCGATCCGGTGATGGTCGATTATTTCCACGATCTCGGCCTCCTCGATGCCCTCCACCGTCTGGGAAAGCTCGTTGTGGTCGACGAGGACGACCCGGAATTGCGTCTTGTTGAGAAAATTGACCCTGGCGACGACTCCGGCGATACGGTCCTCCTCGTCGGTTACGACGAAGCCGCCGACGTTGAACTCGTTGATACGCCGCTCGACGTCTCGAACCAAGTCGGTCGCCCGAAAAAGCGCCTCCGGCTTCTCGAGATAGCGGGAGACCGGCTGTGCCATCGCCGCCGAAATAGCGGTCTCCACTGAGGCGCCTGCCGCCGTCGCCGGGAGCTCGTCCAAGAGCCGGCAGATTCGCAATACGGTAATCTTCCCGAGACAGCGGTCTTCCGCGTCGGCCACCGGGAGAAAGGAAAAATCGTTGTCTAGAATGATGCGCGCCGCTTCCGAAAGAGGTGCCTCCGGCCGCGCAATGTGGAGACTCTCTTTCGGAATCATTATGTCCCGAAGGGTGGGATAGAGACTCGTCAGAAGCGCAGGCGGCGGGCAATCGAACCGCTCGAGAACGTACCGGGTTTGTGAGTTTACGGTCCCCGCCCGATACGGCAGGGCCGGGGTGCCGGTGAGCTCCTTATACCGGGCGTACGCCACGGCGGAGCAGATCGAATCCGTATCCGGATTCTTATGGCCGACGACGACGAGGGGAGATGCACCGTCCATACCGCTAGTGTAACACGACGGAGGTCTACCGGTGTTTTATCGGCACGTAGTCCGGAAGCTTCTTGGCAATCGGCTTGGCGTCCAGGCGGGCAAAGCGCTGAAGCCCGGCACCGGCGTCTGGCCCCGCCGGCGTAAGCTCGATCGGCGGCCACTGAATCCCGATGAGCGGCGCAGCGTAGGCGACAAAGCCATCGGTAACATCCAGTTGGTCCGCGGAGAGCCACTGCTTCGGAAGGTGTCGCGCCGAGGCCGCCACCCGGGTCAGCGGGATCTTGTCGTAGTACGCTTGGTAGGTGCCCTCGCCGCCGAGGACTGCTCCCAGGCCGCCGCCCCGGCGGCGAATCGTCGCCATGTAGCCGGACCCTTGCGACACGGCAACCTCGACCGCGTGGCGGCCAACTGCCCGGGCCTCCTTTTGGTCCACCGGCGAGGCGAAGATGGAGGTAGCCCGCTGCAACACGCCGGGAATCGAGAAGGTCGCGTTCCCCGGGACCGCGAGACCTCGATCGTTTAAGTAGTTGACCACGACTTGCGCGACGGTGTTCCGGCTCGCCCCGTACTCCACGTGCCCAAAGCCGTCCCGGGCCTCGCCCAGGCCGCCGACGTCGAAGCCCTCGCTCACGATAACGATGCAGCGCCCCCGACGAGCGAGGGTCTCGTTGACGTGATGATGCAGCGATTCCAGGGTGTGATGGGACTCGGCGAGGTAGAGCTGCAGCGGTATCTCCCGCTGGGGGTCCGCAAGACGTGCCGCTGCGGGAATAAAGCCGGCGGTTCGACCCATCGCCTGGAGGACGGCGACGGGCTCCGAGGGGTACATGCCCCGGTTCTCCTCTTCGACGATCTGGGTAATCATCGCCCAGTAGCGCGCGGCGCTGCCGTATCCCGGCGTGTGGTCGACGAGGTCGAGGTCGATATCGCCCACATCATTGTCGATGGTTTTCGGCACTCCGGTACACACCAGGCCGACACCACGCTCGGAGGCAAGGGCGGCGACCTTGGCCGCAGTGTCCATGGAATCGTTGCCTCCGATGTAGAAGAAGTAGCCGACGTCGTGGGCGGCGCAGACATCGACGATCCGGGCGAAGTCCTCTTCTTGATGCTCGCCGAGTTTGTAACGGCAGGTGCCGATCGCCCCCGCCGCGGGGGTTACCTCAAGAAGCTCTCGCTCCCGGCCGGACTCCGCGTCGAGGGAGACCAGCTCTTCTTTGAGTATTCCCTCGACCCCGTGGCGGGCTGCCAAGACCTCGCCGATACGCTCGGGATAGCCCCTGCACCCGTCGAACACCCCAAGAAGGGAGGCGTTGATGACCGGCGAGGGGCCCCCGGATTGGGCAACCAGCGCCCGGCGTCGGGGTCCCGGCATTACCGGGCCCTACCAGGCATAGGCTTCCGGCGCCTGATTTCCGGGCCCCGGGAATATTTCGTCGAGCCGCTCGAGGGTCGTTGTGTCCAAAACGAGATCCACTGCCCCTACGGCGCTTTCCAGCTGTTCCACGGTACGAGGTCCGATAATCGGAGCGGTCACCACGGGGTTGTGGAGAAGCCACGCGAGAGCGACGCGGGCCGGAGGCTCGCCGAGCTCCCGGCAGAGAGCCGAAAAGGCGCTCCGTTTCGCTCCGGTCTCCGGGTCGAACTCCTGGGACGCCCGGCGTCCGGCGCCGTCGTCTAAGGCGTCGACCGCCAGGGCTCCCGCTCCGAGAGGACTCCAGGGCATGATTCCGACTCCGTACTCCCGGCAGGCGGGAATCATCTCCAGCTCTATATCCCGGACCAAGAGGCTGTACTTGCTTTGTTCGGTAACGGTGCCCAGGAGGCCTAAGCTTCGGGCGCGCTCGTTGGCCTGAACCACGTTCCAGGCCGCGAAGTTGCTCGATCCGGCGTAGAGGACTTTGCCCGCGAAAATGAGCTGTTGATAGCCCTGCCAGATCTCCTCCCAGGACGTACCGGGTTTCAGGTGGTCCGGATAGACGAGATTCTCGATTTTGCCGTCGAGGTACTTCTTGTCACTCCGGAAGTGGGGCAGACCACGATCGATGTGGTGCATCTGGTAGAGGTCGATCCGGTCGGTTTGGAGGCGCCGGAGGCTCGCCTCGAGGGCGGACCGCATGTGGTAGAAGCTCAACCCCTCGTCGTTGGCACCGGGGCCCATCGGCCCAAAGAACTTCGTAGCCAGGACGATGTTGTCCCGGTTTCCGCTTGCCTTCAGCCACCGTCCGATGATGGTCTCCGTCTGCCCCGGATCCTTCGGAAAACCGTAGCGGTCGGCGGTATCGACAAAGTTGATGCCGAGCTCGAGGGCCCGGTCGAGAATACGGTGCGACTCTTCTTCGCTGGTCCGGGGCCCGAAGTTCATGGTCCCGAGACACAAGCGGCTTACCTTTACGCCGCTCCTTCCGAGCTTGGTGTACTTCATACCCTAAGCTTAATCGAAATCGACTCTCGGTACCTGCCGCGCGGACTCAGGAATCTCGAAGTATTCCTTCTGCTCCAAGCCGAGGCGGTTCGCGACGATGCTCGTCGGAAAGAGTCGAATTCGCGTGTTGAACTGCCGTACCGTCTCGTTGTACCGCTGACGCGCCACCGCAATGCGGTTCTCCGTTCCCGCGAGCTCGTCCTGGAGCCGCATGAAATTCTCGTTCGATCGAAGTACCGGATAGTTCTCCACCACCACCAAAAGCCGGGAGAGGGCGCTCTGCAGCTCGGTGTAGCTCTCCGCCGTCTCTCCGACCGTCTGGGCGCCGGCAAGCCGGGCCCGGGCTTCGGCGATCCGGCCAAAGACCTCCTGCTCTTGGTCCGCGACGCCCTGGACGGTCGCCACCAGGTTCGGGATAAGGTCGCTTCGCCGTTGGAGTTGATTGTCGATCTCGCTCCAGGAAGCGTCGACCTGCTCCTCCAGGGTAACGAGGCGGTTGCGCTGGCCAACCATCCAGAACCCACCGATAACAATCAGTCCAACGATCACCGCAAGAACGATCAGTCCCGTATTCTTTTTTCCTGCCATCAGCTACTCCTTAGAATCCTCTGGAGGCTCCGCCTCCGCCGAAACCACCGCCCCCAAAGCCGCCGGAGCCCCCGAAACCGCCCCCGAAACCGCTCGAGCGGGTGGAGGAACCGAACCCACCGCCATAGAAGATTCCACGGCGACCGGCGAAGAGGAGGGGCCAAAAAAACCATCTTCCGCCGAAGAAGAACATGATGAACAAAAAGTATAGGAGCCTTCCCATCCCCGAAGCTTCGCTCCCGCCGCGGGTCGCGCCCTGGGGCCGGCGGGCTTCGATGTCGGAAAGCTCCACCCCGTATTCGTTGGCCGTCACCTGGGCCAACGCCGCAACCCCGTTTCGCAGCCCCTCACCGTAGTTGTTCTGAGCCAGATAGGGCACCACATAGTCGTCTATAATTGCTCCGGCCCGGCCGTCGGGAATAGCCCCTTCGAGGCCGTACCCGACCTCGATCCGAACTTGTCGCTCTTCGACTGCTACCATAAGGATGACACCGGCGTCGGTATCTTCCGGGCCGACTCCCCAGGCATCCGCCAGGGCGATCCCGAAGTCCTCGATGGTCGGGTAGGGCTCCATGCTTTCCACCGTTACCACGGCAATCTCGGCTCCCGTCTCCCGTCGGACCGCCTCGATGATGCCCTGCATCGCCGCCTCGTCCTCCGCCGGGATAACGTCGGCAAAGTCGTTGACGAATCCCCGGGGCTCCGGGAGCTCTTGAGCGTGGGCGGTCTCCCCGGGCCCGGTAAGCAACACCGCGCCGATCGCGAAGAATGCGATAATCGCCGCGATAGCCAGGGTCCGCGATTTCCCCCGCATTACCGGCTTCCCTCCCAAGCGTCCACGATTTCCACCAGGCGCCCCAAGCGGTCGAGAAGGCCGTCGATCAGCTCGTAGGCGTCGGGGCAGTCACCGCCTCTGCATTCGAGGAGCGTAAGGATGGCCCCGGGCTCCAGGCCCAGGGTTCGATTGAGCTCTTCGACTAGACGGCGAGGGTCCGACGGAATGGTGTTGATCCCTTGGAGGCGCAGTAGCCCCCGGAGAATCGCCGAGAGGGAGCCGTACCACTGCATCAATTCGCGCTTGAGTGCCGTCTTGAGAAAAGGCCGCCGGCGTCCCGCGGCGACGGCGAGCTTCCGCAAGGAAAGGAGGCTTCCCCGGAGCTGGTGCTCGACCTGGTGGCGGAGGTTATCGTTACTCAAGCTCAGCTCGCCGGCGACGTCTTCCCCATAAACGACCTTTCGGTTGGAAAGAATGTCGAAGTACTCCATCGGAAAGACGTCCGCCGAGGTCAAAAACTCGGCTCGAGACAGAATGAGCGGCGCGATTCCGTTCTTCTTCATCGTGCGGCGGCCCCGGCGCCCAAGCTCCCGCAGGGCCGGCGGAGCGGGCTTCTCGAGAATAACCAGAACGTTAACGTCGGAAACCCCGGGACGGAACGACTCTCTCAGATAGCTTCCGTAGATCGTCACCGACCGAAGCCCTTCGCCGTAGATATCCCTCAGAAGCCGGGGAAACTCCTCTTCGACGGCCGAACTAATCTGCTCGCGTGTCTTTGCCATGGGGGTAATGTACGGAAAATTGGCAGCGGTTTACAGGGGGGCGGGAGTACAAGGATCTCAAAGCCGCCGACCCGACGACGCCGCCCCGGCGCTTACCGCCTCCGCCCGTCTGCCCGGACCCCGCCGCGCGGTCCCGGGCTATTTCATGCTACAATCACGCGGATATGAAGGCGCCGGCATCCCCCGAGGAACTCATTACCAAGCTCCGCTCTGCCGTCGAGCCCTACCCGGCGGTCGCGATGGCCTTTCTCTACGGCTCCGCGGCAGCCGGCCGCCTGCGTCAAGACTCCGACGTCGACGTCGCGGTTTACTTCGGGGGGCCGGGGGAGAGCGTTGCCGCCCGGGGGACGACCCTCGACATAGAGGAGCCGGTGGAGTTTGAGGAGGAGGGACCGCTCTGGTCGGATCTGGAGCGGGAGGCCGGGCGCGACGTCGAGCTCTTGGTCCTGAACCGGGCGCCGGCCACGGTCTGCGCCGAGGCGGTGACGGCGGGACTTCCCATCCTTATTCGGAACCCAGGCCTTTGCCGGCGTTTTGAGCTTGCGGTGACGCGCCTGGCGGAGGAGTTCCGGGCAACCGAAGAGGAGTTCTTTCGGATTAAGGAGCGCTCTCGCTCCCTGGCGCCCCCGGACCGGGCCCGGCTGTTGAGAATCCTGGACTACGTGGCGGACGAGCTTGCCGATCGGCGGGAGTTCGTCGAGTTGACACTGGAGGAGTACCGGGGCGACCGGGGACTCCGGCGCAACGTCGAGCGCTGGGCCGAGATGCTAATCAATGCGACGATCGATATCTCGAAGATCGCCCTGGCGGCGGCCCGCAGGCCGGCTCCTCAAACCTATCGGCAGGTTCTCGAGGAGCTCTCGACGCTCAAGCCGTTTTCCGATCTTCCGGGAGATCCGGCCGCTCTCGCGAGACTCCGAAACCTCTTGGCCCACGAGTACCTGGATTTGAGATTCACGGAGCTGCGCCGGTTCATCGATTCCGGCGCGGACGTGGTCGCCGCCGTCGCCGACAGGGCCCGGCGCCTCACCTCGCCGTAAGATCGGCGAGCGTCGCCCCGGAGATCGCCGAGAGGTCGGCCGGAGCGATCTCGATCTGCATGCCCCGGACCCCGGCGCTCACGAAGACGGTCTCGAAGAGCTCCACACTCTCGTCGACGAAGGTCGGGAGCGCCTTCTTCATGCCGAAGGGCGAGCAGGCGCCGTGGATGTAGCCGGTGAGCGGTTTGAGCTCCTTGAGGGGCAGCATGGCCAAGCGGCCCGGCCGGCCGGTGCCTTGGTGTCCGGCGCCCGAGTGTCCGGCGCCCGAGTGTCCGGCGCCCGACGCGCGATGTCCGGCGCCGAACGCGGCTGCTGCCTTCTTCAGGTCGAGGCTCGCGTTGCCCGGAATGCAAAACACCGCGTGATCACCGGATTCGGAGACGGTTACCAACGTCTTGAAGACCCGCTCCGCCTCGACCCCCAGGAGTTCCGCGACCGACACGGCATCCAAGGTTGACTCGTCGACGGGGTACTCCGAAACGGAGAACTCTACTCCCGCCTGCTCCAAAATCCTGATTGCGTTCGTTTTGGTCATACTTCCTTCACTGGTCCGAACCTTGGTGCAGGCTGAATCAACAGGCAAACGAGGCCCGTATTGAGGCATGCGATGACCTCTCTGGCTGAGCAGTTCATCCCAATCCCCACACCACCGTTACGTCCGAATCCCGACCGCACGTGGTGGAAGGCACGCGGCCACTACCGGGCGAAATGGATGTCACCCTCCGCGGTAACGCTCGACCGTGTCTGCCGGGGTATCTCCTTGCCTGATTTTACCGCACGGCTCACTCCGGGAGCGTAGCACCAAGGTTCGGACCAGTGAACAACCGTTGCGCTCCGGCGAATCGTCGCCTATGGTTCCTGGTATGGCCGATGCATCCAACCCAGTGCCTCCCCCGGAACCGTACCATAGAATCGACAGCCTCGATCTGATTCGGGGTGTCGCGATTCTTGGAATTCTCATCATGAATGTCTACTCCATGGCATTGCCGCACATCGCGTATTCGGCTCCTCGCTGGACCGAGAATAGCACCGCAGTCGATACGGCGATCTACGTGTTTCAGTCCCTCGCCGTGGAGAGCCGTCTCATGTCGGTCTTTACCATGCTCTTCGGAGTTGGGCTCATGCTCCAGAGCGACCGGTTCCGCGCCGGGGATCTCGATCCGAAGCCCCGGCTACGCCGGCGTCTGGCATGGCTCCTGGTCTTCGGACTTGTCCACGGGTTTCTCCTCTGGCATGGCGACATCCTTACGCTCTACGCCCTGGCAGGCTTTCTCGTCCTTCCCGCCACTCGCTGGAGTGCCCGGCGGCTTGTCGTCGTCGGCGTCATCCTGATCTCCGTCGGCCAGATCTTTCTTCTTCTGGTATTCGCAGGCTCCCTTGTGTCCGGGGCCAACCTCATGGAGGTGCCGGAGCTTCCCTTCGATGGCGCCCGAGTCGCCGCCGCGAGACAGGTGTGGACGACCTTCCCCGATCGGCTCGGGGCCAACGCCCGGGAATTCGCCCGATTCCTCTTGATCTTCCCGTTTATGATGCTCTGGCATACGGCGGGAGTCATGATGGTCGGTATGGCGCTCTATCGCCGCGGGTTCTTTTCCGACCCGAAGGCCTGGCGTCGCGGGTTTCCGACCATGGCCCTGGGCGCCGTAATCGGAGCTGTGGTGCTCCGGATCCGCTTTGTCGTCGGCATTAACACCAGCGCCGGCCAATCCCTCGTGGGGGTGATGATGATCGCCGGAATACTCATGGCGATCGGGTATATGTCCTTGCTGATACCCGCCGCCTCGGGCACAGGGCTTCTCGTCAGAGCCCTGAAGAATACGGGCAAGACCGCTTTTACCCTCTACGTCTCCCAGACGGTGGTGACCCTCATCCTCTTTGTCGGTGTGCTTCGCCCCGCCTGGGGGAGCTGGGGGCGTGGCGCGCTTCTCGGCTACGTTGTTGTCTTTAGCGTCTTACAGGTGATGTATGCCCACCGCAGACAAGAGAGGGTCGGCCGGGGGCCCCTGGAGTCCCTCTGGCGCCGCCTTGCGGCTGCTCCGGGAGCACGGCCTGCTGTCTAAGTCGTCCGAAGCACCGACCGGATCTCGTCGAAGGGGTTTGCTTCCTTGTTCAGGATACGGTAGACGGCGCCGGTTATCGGGAGCTTGAGGTTGTACCGCTGCATCAACTCCTGAGCCGCCCGACAAGCGACCACACCTTCCGGGAGGTAGCCGATCGTCTCGATCGAATTGATTAGGTGGTGGATGTCGGTGAACTGCTCGAGGATGTCTTCGAGAACAACGGACCGGCCGAAGCGGCGGTTTCGGCCGTACTGGCTCCGGCAGGTAACGTCCAAGTCGCCGACCCCGGCGATGGAGGTAAAGGTTTCGGGATGGGTCGAGCCCATCGCCACGCCCATGGTCTGAATTTCGTTGAGACCCGCCGCGAGGAGGAGAGACTCGGTGTTGTCGCCGAAAGCCTCGGTTAGCTCCTTTAGGGCGTCCATCATTCCGAAGGCGATGGCTATGACGTTCTTCATCGCGCCGCAGACCTGCACCCCGACGACGTCGAGGGACGAAAAGAGCTTGAGGGTGTCTACGGTCATCAGCTCCCGGAAGCGAATGGCGTTCTTCGGGTTCTGGCTCGCGCTGATTAGCCCCGTCAGGCGTCCCCGCCCGACTTCCTCTGCGTGACTCGGGCCCGAGATGTAGACGAGGTTGTTCTTGTAAAATCCGGGAAGGTAGTCCTCGAGGGTCTCGACGATGAGACGGGTACCCCGGTCGGTGGAAATAAACCCCTTGGTAACCACCCCGATAAAGGTGTTCCCCTCCATGATATTCGGCAGAGAGAGAATGGCTTTGACGGTGTCCAGAATAAAGAGCGAGGGAATCGCCAGAATGATGAACTGTGCCTCGGCGACCGCGTCCGAGAGCTCGGTGACCGCCTCGAGGGAGGGCGGCAGAGGAACCTCCGGGAGATACCGCTGGTTCACGTGGTCCTGGTTGATGTTCTCTGCTACCCGCTTCTCGAAGGACCAGAGCCGGACGTCGTGACCCTTCTCTGCGAGCATCTTCCCTAAGGCGGTTCCCCAGGCGCCGGCTCCTAGAATCCCGACGCGTCGTGCTTCCATTACCGAACCTGCTCCTCAAACTGCGCTACGTAGGTTTCCAATACGCCCAGACCTCGCCGCCGGAATGCCCCCTGCGTCGGCTCCAGGCCGGCCGAGCGTACGACATCGTCCACGGATGCGGCTCCGGTCCTTTCGAGAACCCCTCGATAGCGAATTGGAAAGCCCGGCCTTCCGGTATCATACTCTTCCAGGAGCGCGAGGGAAAAGAGAAGGCCGAAGGCGTAGGGGAAGTTGTAGAAGGACAGATTGTGGTCGTAGTAGTGTCCCTTGACCGCCCACATGTAGGGATGCAAGAAAGCCGAATCGAGGGCGTCGCCGTAGGTTTCCTGCTGGTAACGGCTCATTAGGCTGCAGAGATCCCCCGGTGATACTTCGTGGTCGGCCCGGCGTCGAAAGAGTTCCCGCTCGAACCGGAATCTCGAAAGGATATCGACGATCACCTGGGTGGCATCCTGGAGGAAGGCTTCCAAGGCCGTAAGACGCTGTGCCTCCGGGAGCTCCCGCATGAGAGCTCGATAAACAAGGTTCTCGCAGAAGATGCTCGCGGTCTCGGCGAGGGGCATCGGGTACTGCCGCAGGAGCGCCGGAGTCTCCTTGAGCAACTCCTGATGGTAGGCGTGACCGAGTTCGTGGGCGAGGGTGGATACACCCGAAATGGAACCGTCGAAATTGCAGAGAATGCGGCTTTCGCCGACGGTGGGGAAGGAGACGCAGTAGGCGCCTCCGACCTTGCCGGAACGCGGTTCTGCGTCTATCCAGCGCCTGTCAAAAGCCGCTTCGGCGAAGCCCCCGAGTTCCGGGGAGAAAGCGGAGAACTCACCACAGATAAACCGCTTCGCCTCGTCGAAAGAAAACCGAAAGCTCTCGGCGGCGGGGCCGGTGCCGTCGATGGGTGCAAAAATATCGAAGAAGGCGAGCTTCTGTTGTCCAAGGGCCCGGGCCTTCGTCCGGAGGTAGCGGTGGAAGGTCGGGAGCGCGTCTTCACAGGCCCCGATCAGTCCCCGGAAGGAATCTTGCGACATCCGGGATTCGATGACTGCCCTGTCGAGACTGTCCTTGAAACCTCTGCGGGAATCCATGACGACGGCGACGCCCTTTACTCCGTTTATCGCGTGGGAGAGGGGGATTTCCATCTGCCGCCAGAGGGAGAGCTCTTCCTCGAAGGCCTTCCGCCGTACGGAACGGTCCGGGTGATGCGCCAGAGACCGGAGCTGAACGACGGTTTTGCGTTCCGGGGCGCCGTCAACGGAACCCCGAGGGGGGTGCCACTCCGTCGAGAGGGTAGCGCCGATACTGTCCTGGAGCCGGGACCAGAGCTCCGCCCCGGACCGGGCGAGGTCCGCCGCCAACTCCTCCATCTCCAGAGGCAGCTGAAGGCCTCCGAGACGCCGTTCTTCCGACAGGACATAGCCGTAGGGCCCGAGCTCTTCTGTTGGTGGCGTCTCGCCTGCTGCGAGGTGGGCCCTGAACCGGACGCGGACGCGGTGCAGGGAAACGTCGAAGCGCTCGAGACGGTTTAGCTCCTCGAGGATCCGGCTGTTGGTGGTATCCGTGGAGTAACAGACGTAGGCGTGGGTCTTGAGAGTTTCTGCAAGATCGAGGCACCGCTCGAGGGGCCGCAGCATTCCGACGGCGGAAGTCTCGTTCTCGAGGCCGGTGAGCGTCTCCTCGAGCTCGGCTATGTCGCGGGCACGCTCCCGGCTCTCAAACCCCGGGTAAATGGATTCCAAGGACCACCGGGGAAGGGGGCCGGTGGTGCCTGCGTCACTCACGGTTAGCCTATCCGAGCCACTCGGCGTTCCCATCCACGAAGGGGAGAATCTCCGTGTCTTCGAAGAACAGGCTCATCTCCCGGGCGGAGCTTTCGGGAGAATCGGAGGCGTGAACGACGTTGTTTTGCGTGACCAGCGCGAGGTCGCCGCGGATAGTTCCCGGCGCCGCGTTCTGTGGATTCGTGGCGCCGGCGAGGGTCCGGACGGTCGAGATGGCACTCTCGCCCTCCCAGACCATGGCGATTACCGGACCGGAAACAATGTAGTCCACCAGGGAAGCGAAGAACGGCTTGTTCACGTGTTCCTGATAGTGCCGCTCTGCGAGGGTTCGGTCGATGGTCATCAGCTTCATTGCGATAAGGTTCAAGCCTTTTCGCTCGAAACGGCCGACGACTTCGCCGACCAAGCGGCGCTGTAGCACTCCGGGTTTAAGCATGACAAAGGTACGCTCAAGACTCATAATGTGGGCACTCCTCGTAGTTGTGTGATGGCGAACTCTAACGCACCGGTTCCGCGCCGTAGGCTTCGTGGAGCAACTCTTCGACGGAAGAGCCCTCGGAGCCGTAGTATCGGGCCCCGAGGCGGATCGATGAGGTCTCTCGGCTCTCGGGGAGCTCTTCGGCCCACATGATCCGTGTCTCCACCAGAAAGGTACGCTCCTGTCTCCGGGACCGGATAAGGAGCGAGAGGTTCTTCCCGACCTCGATACTCCGGTTGGTGACAAAACCCAGGCCTGACCGGGAGACGTCCCGAGTTATCCCCGGGTTATAGCTTGTGCCGTCAAAAGAGTAAAGCACGTCCAGGGAACAGCGGTACCGGGGGTCCCGCCTCTGATCACTGTGGGAGACCCGTACCCGGTCTTTCCCAGAGACCTTTGCCTCGTAGAGCCCCTTGTCCGCATTCTCGAGGAGCTCTTCGGCCGTGGTTCCGTGAACCGGGAATGTCGCGATGCCCCCGGAGAGAGTCGTAGGTTGGTCGCCGTCCCGGGACCGGACCGAGGCCAGAAGGCGGTCGGCGAAGATGAGGGCGCCGCCGGTGTCCGTCTGGGGCATCACGACAATGAACTCCTCGCCTCCGTAGCGCGCCACGAGGTCTTCCCGCCGGGCGCTCTCTTTGAGATCTTCGGATATCTTCTTGAGTACCCGGTCCCCGAAAGCGTGGCCCTTCGAATCGTTAATCCGTTTGAAGTTGTCGATGTCTACGAAGAGGATCGAGAAGAATAGGTTGTGCCGCTCGGACCGGGTTATCTCGCGATGTAAGAACTCCTCGAGATAGCGGCGGTTGTACAGGCCGGTAAGGCCATCGAGATACGCCATTCGCAGACTATTGAGATAGTGCTCGACCTCGATGAGCTTCGCCGCTTTGACCGGAGCTTCGTCTTGTGACCAGAGATCGAGGAGGGCGACACGTAAGTCTACCGGACGGCCGAGGCGCTCCGACAGCCGGCCTTGGTGTTGGGTAACCGTCTCCAAATAAGCGGCGGCCTTGTCGTCCGACAGGCTGAGGTCGCAGAGGGCCTCGAAGAGGGCCGCATAGCGTTCTTCGTCCGCCGGGAGGCCTTCGAGAAGCTGCGTCGCCGAGAGTAGGATAAACTGCTCCCGGGCGGATAATCTTTTGAGAATGTGCTCTTTGAGGTTTAGACGTGCCATAGATGCCTCCCATCCCTGCACGTCCTTGCGTTGCAAGAACTTTTTGTGCTCCTGTCAACATAGTTCGACCCTACCTCCCCGTCAACACTTTTGTTGCAAGAAGATTCCGTACTATCCTTTACTTATGAACCAGCTGGTGAACTCTGCCCACGACGTTCGCGTAACGTCTGCCCTTCTCACGGATCTCTACGAGCTGACGATGATTCAAGGCTATCGGCACTACGATCTGAACCCGCAGGTCGTTTTCGATATGTTCTTCCGGCGGCAGCCCTTCGACGGCGGCTTTTCCGTCTTTGCCGGATTGGAGGACCTACTGAAGACCCTCGAAGAGCTCGCCTTTAGCGACAGTGATTTGGAGTATCTCGACAGTCTTGGACAGTTCCGCCCGGATTTCCTCGATTATCTCAAGGGCTTTCGGTTCCAGGGTGATGTCTATGCGGCTCCCGAAGGAACCTTGATTTTTCCTCAGGAACCTGTGGTCCGGATTCACGGCACCTTGATCGAGGCTCAGATTATCGAGAGCCTTCTTCTGAACATCGTCAATTTTCAATGCCTCGTCGCCACCAAGACGGCCCGGATCGTCCACGCTTCGAATTACGGCAAGGTGCTGGAGTTCGGTCTGCGCCGGGCTCAGGGGGTCAACGGAGCCCTTGCCGCGAGTCGGGCGGCCTACATAGGAGGGGCCGTTGCAACGAGTAACACCCTCGCCGGGAAGATCTACGGCATCCCCGTCAGCGGTACCATGGCTCATTCCTGGGTCATGGCCTTCGAAAACGAACGAGACTCCTTCGAGCGCTACGCGGATCTCTACCCGGATCGCACGGTCCTCCTTATCGACACCTTCGACACCCTCGGAAGCGGCTTGCAAAACGCAATCGAGGTCGGCAAGCGCCTCAAGGAGAAGGGCAAATCCTTCGGGGTTCGCCTCGACAGCGGGGACGTCCAGTACCTCAGCGAGCGGGTTCGGGCGGGTTTGGACGAAGCGGGGCTCAAAGACGCGAAGATTGCGGTATCGAACGAGCTGAACGAAGAGATCATCCATCAACTGGTGGTCGACGGGGCGCCGATCGACCTCTGGGGCGTCGGTACGCACTTGGTGACCGGGGGTAGCCATTCTTCCTTTTCCGGGGTTTACAAGCTTGCGGCTAAGGAGGAGGCGGGACGATTCGTTCCCCGGGTTAAGCTTTCGGATAATCCGGCGAAGTCCACCAATCCCGGAATCAAGCAGGTGTATCGCTTCTACGACAAGAACGAGTCTCCGATGGCGGATCTTATCGCTTTCGCCGACGAACCGATCGATCCGGACGAGACGCACACGTTCAACCACCCCTTCGTCGACTTGCGGAAGTTTCGGTTGAAGGCCCCCGGGCGGGTCGAGCCGCTCCTGAGGCAGGTTATGCGAGAGGGGCGAATCGAGGGGACGCTACCGTCCCTCAGCGAGATCCAAGAGCGTACCACCTGGAATCTCCGGCATCTCGATGCCACCTATCGGAGAATTATCAATCCCCATATCTACCGCGTGTCGATTAGCGACCAGGTCAAAGAAACGAAGGCGGAGATGCTCAAGGAGTACATGGGGCAATAACTATGCCGGCGGCCGCCTGCTCCGGCCTTCCAGCCAGGAGCGGGTCGGGGCGTCGAGGCGAGGCCCGAGGGTAGCGAGTACCGTCGATTGATACTCCTCGATCCAGGCTCTCTCCTGCCGGGAAAGCAGGGTGGGGTCGATCAGTCGGGGATCGATGGGTGCCATGCCCAGGGTCCGGAACGCCAGAAAGGGCCCAAAATCTCCCGGTGGGGAGTCGGGTTCTTCCTCGACGACGGTCATGAGATTCTCGAAGCGGACCCCGTGGAGCCCGGGACGATAGACTCCGGGCTCGTTCGACAAGACCATTCCCGGAAGCAGGGCGACGTTACTGCACTTCGGAGCGATTCTGCAGGGCCCCTCGTGGACGTTCAGGAGAAACCCGACGCCGTGTCCCGTTCCGTGCCCGTAGTTACGCCCCCGGCGCCAGAGAACGTCCCGGGCTACGGTATCGAGCTGCTCCCCCCGGGTGCCCTCAGGGAACCGGACGGTAGCCAAGGCGATGTGGGCCCGGAGGACCTCGGTGTAATCCTCCCGCTGGAGGCGCTCGGATCTGCCAAGAGCCTCGACCCGGGTAGCGTCCGTGGTCCCGAAGCGATAGTGGGACCCCTGGTCCAGGAGATAGAGTTCCCCGGTGCTCAGAGCGGCGTTGCTCTCGGGGGTTACGCGGTAGTGAATGATCGCCCCATGGGCCCCGACGGCCGAAATGGCCTCGAAGCTCTCACCGAGGTAGTCCGGGTCGTCGGCCTTAAAGTCGACCAGGGCGTCCCGACAGTCCCCTTCGGTAATCATCTTTCCACCTTCCATCGCCTCTTCGAGCCACCGGAAGAAGCGGGCAAGGGCGACGCCGTCGCGAATTGCGCACTCGGCCATGCCCTCGGTCTCCTGCCGGGTCTTTACCGTCTTCCAGCGCCGGGTCGGTTGGGACTCCCGGCGAAAATGCCCGGGAAACAGCTTTAGGATTCGGTACGGGAGTAACTCCGGGTCTCCCGCCAGGCGGTAGTCTTCCGGAAGTCTCCTGAGGGCATCGTAGAACCGGTCGTAGTTCTCCAGCCGGACACCGTCTTCCTGGAGCCCGGGCGCCACCTCGGTTCTGACGAAGAGAGTTGCTTTCTCGCGCTCGACTAAGAGGAAGGCGACGACGACGGGGTTGTAAGGGACATCCCATCCTCGGATGTTCAGAAGCCAGGCGATATCGTCCAGCGAGGCGATGGCGATTCCGTCGAGGCGCCGGTCTGCGAGCCATTGCCGGAGCCTCCCGAGGCGCCGACCCCGCTCCTCTCCGGTGACCTCCGGGGATACCGGCCAGATTTCCGAAGCACCTGCCTCCGGACGCCTCTTCCAGAGGGGCAAGAGAATGTCCGAAAGCGCGCGTACGACGATCTCGTGGCCTTCGAGGGATTCCTTAAGACCTTGGACACGGGCGATGGATGTCGTCTCCTCCGGAAGGCCCACCGATGCCCCGGGGGCTAACTGATCGACGAGCCACTCTTCCACCGTCGGCGTTCCCTCCTCGCCGTCCCGATGGAGGAGGATACCGGTGCCCTCGAGGGTCTCCTCGGCCTCGAGGTAGTACCGAGAGTCCGTCCACAGCGCGGCCTTGTCTGCGGTCACGACGACGGTCCCGGCGGAACCGGTAAAGCCGGAGATCCAGCTTCGGCGGCGCCAAGACGCCGGAGGGTACTCGCTCTGATGCGGATCGACCTCTTCCACGATATAGGCCGATAGATTTACCTCGGCCATCGCCTCCCGGAGGGACCCCAGACGTTCTGTTGTGCTCATCATTTCCCCTGAGTGTATCACGTCCCACAAGTGCAATTCTCCTGTTATACTCGAGAGCTATTATGGGTAGCGTTACCGGCATAAAGGCCAAGATCTTCTTTTACAACCTCGTCATCCCCATCGGGGTCGGGGCGGTTAGGCAGAGCTTTATCTCGATCTTCAACGCGGGGATCGACGGCACCGTCTTGGAGCGTCTTCTTTTCTCCTTCCAGGTCCCGGTGTACGGAGCCATCGTTCTGTTCTCACTACTTCTTTACGTCATTATCCTCGCGAACCTTCGACCCCTCTTCGTCTTCTTGAGACGGGGTGACAGGGGGGAGAAGGCCCGGCGTGCCGCCGTGGGGATCCCGTGGTATCTCATCGTTCTCCACGTCGGCCTCTGGCTTGTAGGCACCACTGCGGTCTACGCCTTTGCCTACGGGTGGGAAGCACCCGGAGGGGTACCCTATATCTGGTCGCTGGCGCTTGCCGTCTCCTCCGGCCTTGTGACCGGTGTCTACACCGCGCTGGTTCTAAACAACCTGCTCCTTCCGGCTAAACGGAGCATGGAGATCTCGGAAATCCGGGAGGACGAGCGGGACCGCTTCGTCGATCTCAAGGACTACCTGATCGTGGTTGCCGCCGTCGTGACCGCGACGGTCTACTTTTCGTACGCCGCGAGGTTCTATCAGTCCGTCGAGACGGCCCCCCGGGGGCTCGGGTCCCCGGGGATCGTCTTGAGCGGCCTCGGGATGATCTTTCTTCTCCTCTTTCTGCGGTTCATGGGGCTCTCTCGTCAGGAAGACCGTTATCAAATGGTGACGCTCCAGGATCGGCTTCGGATGCTCGCGACCTCCGGAGGGGATCTTTCCCAGCGGATCGCCTTCGTCAATTTCGATGAAGCCGCCTTCCTTTCGGCGGAGATGAATCGTTTTTTGGCGAAGCTCGAGGAACTGATCCAGGAGGTTAGCCGGGAGGCACACGACCTGGCAAAAGGGGGTATCGTTCTCTCGACGAACATGGAAGAGGCCGAAGAAACGGTGGGACGTATCGCCGGGGCTATGGAGGAGGTAAGGACCAAGGTCCTTTCCCTGGTTTCCGGCGTCACGGCGAGCGCCGAATCTCTGACGAGTATCTTTCGTCACATCGAATCCCTCGATGCCCGGATTGCCGACCAGTCGGCGAGTGTTACCGAATCTTCGGCCGCTATCGAGGAGATGATCGCCAATCTTCAGTCTTCGGCACGCAACATCGAGCGGCTCGGGAGTGCCTTTACGAGCCTGGTGGGGGCCGCCGAATCCGGGCGACAACGGATCGGCGAGGCGACGAATCTGATGACCACGGTTTCCGAGCAGTCGGAGGCCCTCGGCGAGGCGAATACGCTTATCGCGACCATCTCCGCCCGGACCAGCCTTCTGGCGATGAACGCGGCGATCGAAGCGGCCCACGCCGGAGAAGCCGGGAAGGGGTTTGCCGTCGTCGCCGACGAGATACGGAACCTCGCGGAGAACACCGCGGCTCAGTCCCAATCGATCAAACAGCAGCTGTCGGAGACCCGGTCCACCGTCGAGCGAGTCGTCGCGGCTGTGGAGGATGCCCGGGAGAGTTTCGAATCGGTCCAGAGCCACATCGAGGAGTCCGACGAGGTCCAGACGCAGATTCGTCACTCGCTTCAGGAGCAGAGCCAGGGAAGCGAGGAGGTGCTCAAGGCCCTGCGTCAGATTACGGAGATAACCGAAGAGGTCCGGGAAGGCGCCGGGGAGATGAAGGATAACAGCCGGGGCGCCCTCGAGGAAATGGACCGCCTCTTGTCCCTGAGCAAGGACTTAGAGGAGCACACCGAGGGTGTTGCCACCGGTGCCGGTCAGATTACGCAGTCGGTGGCTACGGTAAAGGAGCTGGCGCGGCACAACGGCGAGAGCATTCAGCGGTTGCTGCGGCAGATAGGGTTGTTTACGGTGTCCGACCGCCGTCCGCCCGGGGAAGAGGCCTAGGCTCCGGCTGCCGGGACGGCGCTCGAAACTCATCGACGCCACTGTATCACGGCCGTATAATGGGGCCATGCAAGGCGACGTTATCATCGTGGAAGAGCACCACCGACGGGTCGCGGACGAGATCGTCGGCAAGCTCATCGACCGTATCCGGAGTGCCGGCCGCATCTACACCATTACCGTGGCCGGAGAGTCGGGGAGTGGCAAGTCCGAGACTGCGACCGCTATCAAAGACGCTCTACAAGAACGGGGCCTCAAGGCCGAGATTCTGCAGCAGGATGATTACTTCGTGTTTCCTCCCAAGACCAATGACGGCCGGCGCCGGGCGGATATCGGTTGGGTCGGACCCGGCGAAGTTAGGCTCGATCTGCTAAACGAGCACCTGGCGGCCGCCCGAAAGGGAGCAGCGTCAATCACGAAGCCGCTTATCGTCTACGACGACGACCGGATTACCGAAGAGGAGCTACTCCTCGCCGGGGTCGACGTGGTAATCGCCGAAGGAACCTATACCACCTCCCTCGAGGAGGTCGACACCCGGGTGTTTATTCAACGAGATTACAGGGACACCCTCCAAGCGCGGCAGCGCCGGGGCCGGGAGAAGTTCGATCCATACATCGAGAAGGTCCTCGAGATCGAGCACGGGGTAATCTCCCGGCAGGGCGAAAAAGCCGACGTACTGATCAGCCGGGACTTCGAGGTCTCGTTTACCTGATGCCGCCGGGGGATACCCATCGCCGGAAACAGATTCGCCGTTTTCTCGACGGGGCGGTCTCCTTTGTCCCTGAGCTTCTTCCCCAGGACGCCGTCGCGATGCCGGTTTCCGAGACGCTTCGGATTCTCCGGGGGCGCTACGGCAGGGTCATCGACGACGCCCTCGCTCCGGAGCGCGTCGGGCCCGGGGCTCCGCAAGGGGGGCCCGAGTGGATCCTCGAAAGCAACCTGGTGGGCATCAACATCCGGACGGTCGGGGATTTCTTCGGAGTCGTCAACTACTCCCTGACGCTTCCGGCGGCCCAGAACGCCATCCACCTCTTGCCCTTCTGGGAGCCCGGTGTCGTCGGGAGCCTCTACGGCATGAGCGGCTGGCAGATAAACCCGGAGTTCTTCTCCCCCGAATGGGCGTCGATCTGCCCCAGCCTGGACACGCCGTTCAAGCAGCTTACGGCTCTGATCAATCTACTCCACGCTACCGGCCGCCGGGTCGGCCTCGACGTGATTCCCCATACCGACCGCTTCTCCGAGATCGTCCTGGCCAACCCGGGTCACTTCGAATGGCTCCGGCGCCGAAACAAACGGATCGTCGACCACCGGGAGAACCTCCACGAGGAGGTCGAGGCAATCATCGGCTCCGGCTTCCAGGAGGTCTTCTCCGGGGACTACGACGAAGCCGCCAGAAACCGGTTGCTCTTCGGTCCTCCGGAGGATTTCGAGGGGAGAAAAGAGCGGCGTGCCCGTCTGGCGGAGGCGGTCTATACCGAGGGGTACGAGCCGGTACCGGCAACCATGGGGCCTCCGTACCGGGGCCTCGAGGTAGACCCCAAGAGCGCCTACCGGGACGCCGGGGGATACACCTGGCGGGATTACCGGATAACTAACCCGGGCACCATGTCCAGGGTCTTCGGTCCCTTGACCCGGTACAAGCTCTACGGCCGGCTCGACGATAACCGCGAGTGGCGAATCGACTTTTCCCGGCCCCGGAAGGAAGTCTGGCGCTACGTCTGCGATCGCTACGGGGATGTGCAACGCCGCCTGGGATTCGACTTTATGCGGGGGGACATGTCCCACGTGCAGATGCGCCCGGAGGGGGTGCCGGTGATCACCGACGAGTACTACGACCTTCTCGGAGCGGTCAAACGGCACGTCGTCGAAGTAAACGGCGTATCGTCCTTCGCCTATTTCGCCGAAAGCTTCATGGCGCCTCCGGACGTGATGGCCTACGGCAACGAGATAGACCACCTCGAGGCCGCCGGGGCCGACGCGACCTTAGGGGACCTGCAGTCGGTGCGGATGGGGAGCAACGCCTTCCTGCAGCGGTTCCGGTGGTACCTCGACGTCGGAGCGACGCGGAGGGTGGTCCCCGCCTTTACGATCATGACCGGAGACAAGGACGACCCCCGGTTTGACGAGTTTTACCTGTCGGGAAACGAGGTGCGCCTTTTCTTGGCCCTCTTCCTCCCCGGCATTCCGAGCTACACGGCGCTGAACTTCGAAGTTCGAGATCCTCATCCGCAGCCGGCCCCGAACGAGCACTACACCAAGCTCTACGTCTTTCAGGAGTCCGACGGACCGAAGGCGACCCGGGGCCCCTTCGTCTTCGGTAGTAACGCAGAGCTCTACCGGGCGATCTGCCGAATCCGTCTCTTCCACGAAGAGCTGCAGCGCCGCCGGCGGTCCCCGGGCCCCCGCTCCGGGGACCTCGCCGGAGAACCCGCACCGACGGCCCGGGCCCGGTGGCTTCTTCCGCCGGACGCCACGGCAGGGCAGCGCTACCTCGCCTGGACCCTCGGCTCCGGCGAGCCGGAGTGGGTGTTTCTTGCCCATACCGGGACCCAAGGGAACTCCGGGGCCTTCCGGGTTCCCCTCGGTTCAGGTGCTGCGAGCGGAGATCGACACCCGTCCCGCCCGCTGACCCGGCGGCCCCGCCGATCTCCCGTCCCCCGGCTCGAGTTCTCCACCTACGGCCGGACCTCCGGGCGGCCATCCTCCGGGGTCTCTCTGATCACCGAAGATATGCTATCCTATCTCTGTGTCGAAAACCTCGGCCCCGGGGAGGGGCGGGTGTACAGATTGGAGTTGTAATGGCAAACGAAAGCCCCGAGCAGTTCTGGCAGCGTGTCGAAGAGGAAATCGGAGAGAAGCCGCTTTACCACACCATGGCCCGGTGCCGCGCCGGCTGTGTGGAGAAGGGCAGCACCAACTGGGGCCTCTTCTTTATCTCTCCGTCGGCGGTTCACCTCTGGATCTTTCCCCGGGAGAGTTGGGTTTCTCGCCTGGTGTCCTCCCCGAGGGATACCGGTCCCCAATCCGAGGAGCGCCTCCGGATTCCAATCGACAATATCGAGTCGGCGGATTTCTTGCATCTTTCGCTGCTCCATCGGATTTTGGGTGCCGGAAGCAAGAACCAGGTGCGCATAACCACCTTCGGCGGGGCGAAGAGCTACGTCTTCGAGGGCCTCGAGAAGGGCTTCCCGGGTAAGGTTGTTCCCATCGTAACCGCCCTTTAGCCGCATACCCGAGTAAATGTAGCATTCTGACACAGCTTAGCAGCCGCTTCCGGTCAAAGTGGCGCGAACATTCTTCTGCTCCCGACCGTCGGCATTACGGATTTCTGTATCTCATTATATAATATGAACATAAAACGTCTCACGTCTTGGCACGGGATATGCAGTACTAGGAGTACAAGTCAACAGGAGGGCGAAAATGGAACAGTTGAGACGGCCCAATGTGGGGCTTTTCGACAGGACGGCCTCCCCGGAGATAGACGTCGTGGAAACCGAAGAGAGCTTTCACGTCTATTGTGATTTGCCGGGGGTGGAAGAGAAGGACATGGACATCTCTCTCGCAGCAAACGTGCTGACCATCAAGGGAGAGAAGCGGCCTCCGGAGCGGCAGGGGGAGGTCAAAGTCTACCGGCGAGAGGATTGGGCCGGGACCTTTCAGCGGACCCTCTCACTTCCGAAGACGGTAGAGCCGGATTCGGTCGAAGCGAGGCTGAAGGACGGGGTCTTGACGGTAACCCTCTCAAAGCGAGCGGAGGCTAAGACCCGAAAAATCGATATCAAGGTCGTCTAAGGCGGGAGGAGAATCAGATGACAACGACAGAACAAGCGACTAGGCAGCAGGTAGTCCGGCCCCTCGGGAATATCTGCGAAGAGAATGGGCAGGTGGTGCTCCGGCTCGAGATGCCGGGCGTTTCGAAGGACGGTGTGGAGATCCGGATCGAAGACAACCACCTGATTGTCTGGGGACATCGGCAGGGAGCCGATATCCGGGGCACCTATCTGGTCCGGGAGCGAAGCAGGGGCGACTTCTATCAGCGCTTCACCCTGGATCAGACCGTCGACCAAACCAAGGTCGACGCAAGTATGAATCGGGGAGTCCTCACCGTGTCCTTGAGTCTCAAGGACGAGGTCAAGCCCCGGAAGATCGAAGTAAAGAGCGAATAGTTACCGACTAAAGGAGGCTTTATGCCAAGTAAGACAACAGGAAAGACTATCGGAATCGACTTAGGCACGACCAATTCGGTCGTCGCCGTCATGGAGGCGGGGGATCCCATCGTAATTCAGAACTCCGAAGGCCAGCGGACCACCCCGTCCGTCGTCGCCTTTACCAATAAGGGTGAGCGGCTGATCGGCCAGCCGGCACGAAACCAGATGGTGACCAATCCGTTGAACACCATCTCCTCGATCAAGCGGTTTATGGGTCGCCGGTACGGCGAAGTAGCCCGGGAAATGGAGATGGTGGCGTACACCGTTACCGAAGGCTCCGGCGGGGACGTCCGGATTAAGGTCGAAGGGAAGGAGTACTCTCCCCCGGAGATTTCCGCGGCGATCCTGCAGAAAATGAAGAGCACCGCGGAGGACTATCTCGGCGAAACGGTTACCAAAGCGGTCATTACCGTACCGGCCTACTTCAACGACGCCCAGCGCCAGGCCACCAAGGACGCGGGACGCATCGCGGGCCTCGAGGTAGAGCGAATCGTCAACGAGCCGACGGCGGCCGCACTGGCCTACGGCTTCGGGAAGAAGAACGTCGAGCAGAAGATCGCCGTCTACGACTTGGGTGGCGGTACCTTCGACATCTCCATTCTGGAGATCGGTGACAACGTCTTCGAAGTTCGGTCCACCAACGGAGACACCCACCTCGGTGGCGACAACTTCGACCAGCGGATCATCGAGTGGCTCGTCGATCAGTTCAAGAGCGACTACGGCATCGACCTTTCGCAGGACAAGATGGCCCTCCAACGCCTCAAAGAGGGGGCGGAGACCGCGAAGAAGGAGCTCTCCTCGAGCCAGAGCACGGACATCAATCTGCCCTTTATTACGGCGGATGCCTCAGGTCCGAAGCACCTGAACTACAATCTTACCCGGGCAAAGTTCGAGCAGCTCATTCAAGATCTGGTCGACCGGACCAAGCAGCCGTGTATGAACGCGCTGAGCGACGCGGGGCTTAAGCCCGAGGATGTCGACGAGGTAATCTTGGTTGGTGGCTCCACGCGGATCCCTATGGTGCAGCAGCTGGTAAAGGATCTCTTCAAGAAGGACCCCCACAAGGGCGTGAACCCGGACGAGGTCGTTGCCCTCGGCGCCGCTATTCAGGCCGGCGTGCTTCAGGGCGATGTCAACGACGTCCTGCTCTTGGACGTTACGCCGCTGTCCCTGGGCATCGAAACCTTGGGTGGTGTCTTCACCAAGTTGATCGAGCGGAACACCACGATCCCGACGAAGAAGAGCCAGGTCTTCTCCACCGCGGAGGACAATCAGAACGCCGTAAGCGTTCACGTTCTCCAGGGCGAGCGGGAGATGGCTGCTCAGAACCGGACCCTCGGCCGATTCGAGCTGATGGGAATCCCTCCGGCGCCGAGGGGCGTACCCCAGATCGAGGTAACCTTCGACATCGACGCGAACGGCATCGTCCACGTGTCGGCAAAGGACCTTGGCACCGGCAAGGAGCAGAAGATTCGGATCGAGGCGTCCTCGGGACTCAACGAGAGCGAGATCGAGAAGATGGTACGAGACGCCGAAGCCCACGCCGGGGAAGACAAGGCGGCCCGGGAACGCGCCGAGGCGCGGAACGAGGCCGACAGCCTGGTCTACACCACCGAGAAGACCCTCGGTGAGCTCGGCGACAAGGTCGACGAGGGCGAGCGAGCGACGATCCAAGCCGCCGTCGACGGCGTCAAGAAGGCCCTCGAGAGCGACGACACCGAAACCATCAAGGCCAAGGTGGAAGAGCTCAAGGCTGCATCCCACAGCCTCGCGCAGAAGGTCTACCAGCAGGCCGGGGCCGACCAGAGCGGCGGGCCGGGAGCAGGACCGGGAGCCGGCGGAGCCGGTTTCCAGGAAGCAAACTTCCGGCACCCCGGCGGAAACGGCCAGGATGCGGGTGGCCAGGGCGCCTACGAGGACGTCGACTACGAGGTCGTCAACGAGGACAAGTAAGGGGCGCCGCCGGGGCGCGAGCCCCGGTGCCGGCCCCGGCACCGAAAGACCCGTCGGCCGGCGACTATCGCCGGCCGCCTAGAAAGGCCCTCCCGGGGCGGCCAAAGGCCCCGATACAGATACACGGCCGCCGGACTCGACAAGAG
>JBKHCS010000035.1:0-27027 GCA_046541715.1 Spirochaetaceae bacterium | reverse complement strand
CGCCTCGAACCGACCGGCCGTCGGCCCGGGATTCTTTCAGTGCCTTTAGACGGTTGTAGAGAGCTTCGCTCATTGTTGCTTTGAGGTAAGCCAGCCATCGAGGAAGCCAAGAAGCAGCTTCTTCGGATTCTCGCCGATCTCTTCCTTGGAATCCCGGGGACCGACACAAGAAGGGCACCCCTCCCGGCATGGGCACCGCCGCACCAGATCCGCCGCGGCGCTCAGGACTTCCGGAAGCCGGGTAACCAGCGCCTCCGAGAGTCCGCTCCCGCCGGGATAACGGTCGAAGACGTAGAGAGCGGAATCACCAAAGTGAGGGTCCTTCAGCCGTTCCGCGACGCCGATGTCCCCGGGATCGCAGAGAAGGAAAACCGGGGCGACGTTCTTTATCAGGGTTCCGAGGCGGCCGAGGACCGGCGCTCCACTCCCAGGGGGCAATGCCTCGAAGCTCTGCCCCGCCGGCGACTCCGGCGAGAAGACCAGGGCCAAAGAGCGGGTGTGCATCTCTTCTTCCGGAAGGAAGATGTCCCCGTACCCGACGTTTTCGTGCGTGTGGAACTTGAGCTTCTTGAACTTCGCGACCTGTGTCCGGACCAGAATATCGCCGATAACCTGCCGGCAGCCGCCGTCGGTTAGGCTCCGATCTTCTTCGAGGACCTTGATGTCCCGCTTTACCAAGGCGTCGGTAAAGTAGTTGACCGACGTCGCCTCGACGTAGGCCCGACGGTTATCCAGGTCGAGGTGGGTGACCACGTATTGGTTGCCCCGGTGGATGTAGATCGCGTTGTCGAAAAGAAGCTCCTTGGCCGACGGTCGGTCCATCTCTCCGATAACCGAATCCTTTCCCCCGGTCCTATCTACGATGATGACGTTATCCGACGTCGCGCTGCGAAGCGAGATACCCTCGGCGGGATACGAGCGGTCGGCCCAGTAGTAACGGCCCCGGGTCCGGCGGATAGTTCCTTCCTCTTCTAGGTAGTCGAGATACTCGGAAACCGACTCCGGAAACCCTTCCTCTTGGGAAAAGGGAAGCTCGAAAACGGCGCATTTCAGGTGATCGATTACGACGAAGGGGTTATTCGGATCTACAAAGGCGGATTCCGGAGCGGACCCGAGAAAGTACTCTGGGTGGGTGACGACGTACTGGTCCAAAGGTGCCGAGGAGGCGACGACGATCGCCAGAGACACGGAGGCACGACGTCCCGCCCTCCCGGCCTGCTGCCAGGAAGAGGCAAACGATCCGGGATACCCCCCGAGGACCGCGGCGTCGAGGCCCCCAATGTCGATGCCCAATTCCAAGGCGGTGGTAGAAACGACGCCGTTGATCTCCCCGCTTCGGAGCCCTTTCTCGATAGCCCGACGCTCGCTTGGAAGGTACCCGCCACGGTAAGACTCCACCCGAATCCGCCGGTTGTCGGTGTAGACATTCTCAAGACTCTTGCGGATATACGAGGCGATAAGCTCCGTCCGAACCCGGGACCGGGCGAAGACAATGGTCTTTATCCCCTCCTTTAGAAGCCGGAGAGCGATCTTTTGGCTTTCGTTTACGACGCCGCGGCGGATTCCCTGGACCGGATCCACCAGCGGGGGGTTGTAGAGAATAAAATGCTTCTCCCCCCGGGGTGCGCCGTTCTTGTCCACCAGCGTCATCGGGAGACCGATAACCTGCTCGGCGAGCTCCTTCGGATTCCCGATGGTAGCGGAGGAGCAGATGAACTGAGGCGCAGACCCGTAGAAGGCTGCTATCCGTTTGAGACGCCGGATGACATTGGTAACGTGGGAACCGAAAATACCGCGGTAGCTGTGCATTTCGTCGACGACCACGTACCGGAGGTTCTCCCAGAACTTGATCCATTTCGGATGATTCGGTAGAACTCCCGCGTGGAGCATATCCGGGTTCGAGATGATAATCTGCCCCGTCTCCCGGGCCGCCGCCCGGATGCTGTCCGGCGTGTCGCCGTCGTAAGTGGCTACCTTGACCGGCAGCTCGCCGAAGACAACCGAGTCGTTTAGCGCCGACTGCTGATCCTGCGAAAGCGCCTTGGTCGGAAAGAGATAGAGCGCCCGTGTCTCCGGAGCCTCGAGGATCTTCTGAAGAACCGAGAGGTTGTAGCAGAGGGTCTTACCCGAGGCCGTAGGGGTCACCACAACAATATGCTCTCCCCGTTGGAGAGCATCGAAAGATTCCGCCTGGTGTGAATAGAGTGCTTCGATTCCCCGGTCTTTCAGTGCTCCGGCGAGCCTCTTATCGAGACCCGGCGGGATCGGCCTTAGGTCCGCCGCCCGGGGTGGTATCCGTTCCCACCGGGTGACGCAGTCCATAAAACCGCTGTCCGACTCGAGAGACCGAATAAAGTCGCCGAGGTCTCCCATCCCTTGGCCGAAGAATAGCACGAATCGAATTGAACGCTAAGCCCCGGGCGTCTTACAATCTGAGCATGGACAGAGTCCTTTCGGTCATAATGGGCGGCGGTAAGGGCACGCGGCTCTACCCGCTGACGAAAGAGCGAGCCAAGCCTGCGGTCCCCTTCGGCGGAAAGTACCGGTTGGTCGACATACCGATATCCAACTCGATCAACTCCGGCTTCCTAAAGATCTACGTCCTGACGCAGTTTCTCTCTGCCTCCCTCCACGTACATGTGTCGAGCACCTACCTCTTCGACTCCTTTTCGAAAGGCTTTGTCCAACTCCTCGCTGCGGAACAGGGGTTCGACGACACAGGTTGGTATCAGGGCACCGCGGACGCCGTGCGTAAGAATCTCCACCACTTTCGCCGGCAACAGCCGTCTCACTATTTGATTCTCTCAGGCGACCAGCTTTATCGAATGGACCTCCAGGATTTTCACCGCCGGCACGTGGAATCAGGAGCGGCGATAAGTATTGCGGCAACCCCGGTAGACCGGTCGCAGGCGGCGGCGTTCGGCATCCTCAGAGTCGATCAAACCGGCAAGACGCTGGATTTCGTCGAGAAGCCGCCCCTCGAGACGGACATCTCGAGCCTGCGAATCCCTGCGCATCTGCATCCGGACAAGAAGCAGCTCGGCGCCGGGAAGGAGTACCTTGCGTCGATGGGAATTTACTGCTTCAACGCCGATACCCTCGAGATGGCCCTGGACAGCGACGCGGCGGACTTCGGAAAGGAGATCATCCCCCGGCTCATATCCAAGACAGACGTCCGCGCCTACGTCTTTACCGGGTTCTGGGAGGATATCGGAACAATTCGATCCTTTTACGAGACCAACATCAACCTCGCGGCGATCTCCCCGGACTTCAACTTCTACGACGAGGCCCGGCCGATCTACTCTCACCGTCGGGATCTCCCGGCGTCCAAGTTCAACTTCTGTACGTTCTCCCAGAGCCTCGCCGCCGACGGCTGCATTATTACCAACGCGTCGATCAACAACTCGATAATCGGCATCCGTACCATCATCGATTCCGGGGCGAACTTAGACGGTGTCGTCTGTATGGGGGCAGACTACTACGAGACGCCGGAAACCATAGGCGCGAACGCGAAGAAGGGAGTTCCGAACATCGGCATCGGCCGGGGGTCTATGGTTCGCCAGGCTATCATCGACAAGAACGCCAGAATCGGGGAGGGCTGCCGCATCGGTGTCGACTCGCTTCCCCGGGAGGAGGGAGACTTCGACTCCTACTCCATCCACGATGGTATTATCGTTATCCACAAGAACGGCGTGATAGCACCGAATACGGTTATATAGACGACCCCCCGTCCAGATGTCCCTCGGCCCGAAAGAGGCGTATCAACTCCCGGTCCGAGTCCATGATCGGCAATTGGTCTATGCCACCCGGGTCGAACCAGCCGATTTCCGCGTGCTCTAGAGCCGACGGCCCTTTGTCGGGGTGCGTCATCGTCACCTCAAAGGCGACGAGTCGGTAGTGCTGATTCTTGTTTACGAAGTCGGTTTCCCCCAGACGCCGGCCTACGGAGATCCGACATTCGAGCTCTTCAAGGAACTCCCGGGCAAGAGCCTCCGAGAGCGTCTCCCCCGGTTCCACCTTACCTCCGGGGAACTCCCACTGCCCCGGGATTCCCGGGCGGTCGAAGCGTTTACCGAGCAGAACCTTGCCGTCCCGGAGACATACCCCGGCGACGGCAATTCGAGGAGACTCCAACTCGACTAGAGGAACAGAACCGGGTGGAAGAGAAAGTGCACCACGGCGACGGCCACTCCGGCCATGCCGAAAACATTGGCGTTCTTCCCGAGAATGTTGTCCACCTTGTCTACCGCGGGTGACGAGACGTCTGAGCGCCCCTTGTAGTACTGCAGAAGGAGTATCATCCCGAGGGAAACTCCGGCGAGAGCCGGGAGAAGGTCCCCGACGACCGGCACGTCCCCTTCGCTTACGGTGAGGAACTTCAGGAACCCGACGACGACGGTAACGAGGCCGAGGCCCAGACGGAAGCCTGCCCGGTCGAGAAGCTCCCTGTTGAAGACGGCACTGATGTGCAGCTTTTCGTCGAGTCCGTCAAAGGACGCTACCGTTCCCGCAAGAATGTTTGTAACTACCGAAAGCAGATAAATCTGATACATGCGTACCCCCAACTAGAGGATAGTGGTGCGCCGACACTGGGTCAATAAGAGCGCGCTTACGGCTCCCCGATAATCCTCGACGCCAGGCGGACCTCCCGGTCCTCGTACCGAATAGTCGCAACGGCCGTTTCCCACCGCCGTACATCCGTCTCGACCGGGGCCTCAAAACGAACGACCCGGCGTTCCTCCGGAACCGTAGGCGCGGCGTCGGAGATCCATTCCGAGACCTCCTCTACCCGCCCGGTCCCATCCTCCAAGGCAAAGCGCACTTGGAAGACACCCGACTCCCCCGGCGGGTCCGGCGATTGCCGAAGGACCACCAGAGTCATCAACACGGTGTCCTCTACCTCGACGCCTCGGAGGCGAAATAGGTTGCCTTCGATAGTCGACCGGCTCCCGAATATCGGAAAGAGCACGTTTGCCGCCCCGAAGATGATAAAGATAAGAACGACATCGAGGAAGATGATCAGGAGGGTTCGGTTCCGGAAGATGCCTCCCTTCCCGGTTGGCCCCGGTTCCTTTCCGCCCCGGCGAAGACGCTCCTCCCGGGAGTAGTAGTACCCGTCTCCCGACGACGGATCATCTCTCATCGGCGTGGGAATAGTCGTTCATTCCGACAAGATCGCTGAGAGAGGCGGAAAGCTCGTCCAGCATGTCCTCGGCGAGGAACCATCCGCGCTTGGCGTAGACCCGGCGTCCAACCAGGCCGTGGAGGGCCACCGCCGCCGACGCAGCCTCGAAGGCTCCAACACCCCGGGCGAGAAAGGCGCCGATAATACCGGCAAGAACGTCTCCGGTGCCCCCGGTTCCGAGCGCGCCGTTGACCCCGTCGTAGACGGCGTAGCGTCCGTCGGGAGCAACAACGTAGGAGACGTGGCTCTTCAGAACCACGACGCTCCGCCGGTCCGAGGCAAGGTCAATCATCGCCGGGAGAGGGTCCGCCAAGATTTCTTCCCGGGAAACCTTCGTCAACCGAGCGAACTCCCCGGGATGGGGCGTCAGAACGGTATTCGCCTCCTCCGACCGGAACCCCCGGGGAAGAAGCGCCAGTGCCCCGGCGTCGAGAACCCCCGGAAGACCGGAGTAGATGCAGCTTTCGAGGAGGGGGATCCGCAAGGGGTCGTCGCTCCATCCCGGCCCGGCGACGTAGGCGTCGAAGGGTTCGAGGGACGAAGGCCTCGAGGGGTCGGTTCGCCCCACCATAATCGAGCGGCAGGCACCCGAGGCACCGGTGTAAAGCTCCGGGTCCACATGAAGACGGACCAATCCGGCGCCGCTTCTCCCCGCAGCGCCGGCGCTCAGAATTCCGGCCCCGAGTGTACCCGGGGCGCCGGCAAACAGGGCGACGACGCCCCGGCGGTGCTTGTAGTCTTCGCTCTCGAGGGGCGGAACGAAGGCCGCGACGCTCTGTTCGTCCAGGAGCCTTCCAGGGATAGCCGGATCCCGAATAAGCTCCCGGGGAAACCCGATGTCCAGGGGAAGGATCTCCCCTGCGTGTCGCCGGGCCGCCGGCAGGTAGAGACTCCGTTTCGCCAGGCCCAGAGTCAGCGTCAGACCGGCAGTTATAATCGGCTGCCCGGGGCGGTAGCCGTCCCAGAGACCGCTCGGGACGTCCACGGCGGCCACCAGGGCTTTCTTCGATGCCCTTTCGACCTTCTCGGCGATCTCCCCGAGGGGATCCCTTCCAGGGCCCGCTATGCCCGTCCCGAGGAGTCCGTCGACGATACACTCCGATTCTCCGAGCCACCCGGCGGAGGAAGGGCCCCAGGTCTCGGTGGGCAGTCCAAGTTTCCGGCAGATGTTCACATGGAGTTCCGCAAGCCCCTTCTCCGGCTCCTTCGACAGCACGACCCGAGGCGAATGGAGGCCGGCGGTGGCACAGGCCCGGGCCATCACCAGGGCATCCCCCCCGTTGTTCCCCGGCCCCGCGAGAAAGACGATTCGGCGGCCCCGGTCCCGGCCGAGCCTCTTCTCCAGGGTCCGCCAGGCCAGTTGCCCGGCGTTCTCCATCAGAACCGTGTCGGGTATCCCGTAGAGCGACTGTGCCTGGGAGTCAATCCGGGACATCTCTTGGGCGGTCACCAGTCTGTTCATGGACCTCTACTCCGTCCCCCGGCCGAGGAACCGGTCGCTCCGCCACCAGACAACCTTCGCGTGGTCGGTATAGCCGAAAAGAGCCGTGAGAACACCTTCGGGAGAAACGTGGAAATCCCGATACAGGATATCCGTCTCCTCGAGGCTGAGGTAACGCCGTCGTACCACCCGGCCGGATGTATGCATAATGAGCAGCTGGGTCTGGTCCTGATCCTCACGGCTCAAGAGAAAGAGATGCCCCCCCGATGCGGTTCCCACGAGTTCATAGAGGTACCGTTGTTCGCTACGGTCGAAGACCGTCGGCCCCGGGACGGTCCTTACGTTCTCCGGCACTTCGACGAACCCCGAATAAACACCCTCGTTCAGATCCAACCAGTAGATGCGGGAGGCAGTACTCTCGATTCCGTAGGAGCTTCCGGTTCCCGTGTCAACGGATTCCTGATAGTAGTTGATCTTGAGGTAGAGGCGAGCCTCGTCCCGGTCGGGGATAATTGTCTCCAAAAGCGGGATAATCCCTTCACTCTCCTCCGGGACCGGTAGCCGATTCAGGTCGATATCCGCCCGGTAGAGGAGGTTTCCCCTCCGGTCGTACCAGAATACCATCCAGTTCCTCAGGGTCCGGCTTACTACGACCGCCTCGTCCCGGTTGGTGACCGTCAAACGCGACAGAACGGGAAAGGGCGTTCCGCCGACTCCTTCCTGCCCGAGGTAGTCAACCAGCCGCCCCTCGGGTCCGAAACGTAAGACGATCCGGTTGAGGGTTACGCCGAGGTTCTCGTCGAAGAGGGCTCGCTCTTCCGCGAGGCGGTCCTCGACCAGAAGCCAGCTTTCCGAGGTTACGGCGATCTCCCCCACTTCGGTGAAGTTGTAGCCGACCGCCCGACGGTTTGCCAGAGTCTCGTTGTCGGGATTCGAACGGAGGAGCACCGGCTGAGGGTTTTCCTCGGGATTGTAAACGAGGGAGAGAATATCGCCGTAGGAATTGAACTCCATTATCTTGTTGGCGCTACCGTCGGCGAGATAGACGAGCCCCTGGCGCATAAAGACTCGGGCCCGCCGGTTATGGTCCGCCGAGTCGACCTGGAAGAGGTCGATCTGATCCTCGCTTCTTCCGAGGGAGAGCGAAAAGAGGTCTTGCCGTTCGAGGTAACGAATCTCCCGGGGTCCGCAGGATAGAAAGACGAAAGCGGCACACACAATGCCGGCGATTCGGAGAATTGGGAGCCGCATGGGATCATGGTAGCTACCGCCGGGAACGGTGTCAATCTTGACCCACCGCCCCGGCAAAGCTACATTCTTTGTGTGATCTCCAAACTCATGAACGTACTCGCCGGCTCGAAGCATCAAAGCGACCTGAAGATGCTCGTTCCCATCGTCGGGGAGATAAACGATAAAGAGCCCTGGGCTATGGGACTAACCCCGGAGGATTTTCTCCGGGAAACCGAGCGGCTCAAGCGCGAGGTCGCCGAGGGGAGCGCCCTCGACACGATCCTTCCCGAAGCCTACGCCCTCGCCCGGGAAGCCGCCCGGCGGGTCCTCGGTGAGCGCCTCTACGACGTACAGTTGATGGGAGGCATCGTCCTCCATCAGGGCAAGATAATGGAAATGAAAACCGGAGAAGGCAAGACGCTTTCTTCGGTTACCGCCGCCTACTTGAACGCCCTCAAAGGGGAAGGCGTCCATATCGTCACGGTCAACGACTACCTTGCCGAGCGGGACGCCGGTTGGATGGGTCCCGTCTTCCGCTATCTCGGCCTTACCGTTGGGGCGATCGTCTCGAATATGGACACCGAGAACCGAAAAGAGGCCTACGCCCGGGACATTACCTACGGAACCAATAACGAGTTCGGGTTCGACTATCTTCGGGATAACATGCGCCTCGACCTGTCTCTGAAGACTCAGCGGGGACACCACTTTTGCATAATCGACGAGATCGACTCGATCCTGATCGACGAGGCGCGGACTCCTCTCATTATCTCCGGCGCAGCTCAGGACGATGTTCGCAAGTACGCCGAAGTCAACCGGGTAGTTCGGGAGTTGACCGAGTGTGCGAAAGATCCCGAAACCGACGACTACCCCGAGTTTCCCGAAGGAGACTACAAGATCGACGAGAAGTCGAAACGGGTAACCTTTACCGATGAGGGATTAAACCACATGGAGGAGGTGCTCCAACGGCGCAAGATTATTTCCGGCTCCCTCTTCGACGAAGAGAACTTCGAGTACATCCATCACTTTACCCAGGCGCTCCGGGCACACCGTCTCTTCCACCGGGACACCCAGTACGTCGTCAAAGAGGGACAGGTCCAGATCGTCGACGAGTTTACCGGCCGTATCCTCTACGGACGCCGCTATTCGGACGGGTTACACCAGGCCATCGAAGCGAAGGAAGGCATCCGCCCGGCGGAACGCAACCGTACCCTCGCAACCATCACCTTTCAGAACTTCTTCCGGATGTACGACAAGGTCTCCGGAATGACCGGGACCGCGGCAACCGAAGCGAAGGAGTTCGGGAAGATCTACGGGCTCGACGTCGTGGTCATACCGACGAACCGGCCGGTTGTCCGGGCCGACGAGGACGATCTGATCTATTTGAGCGAAGACGACAAGTACCGGGCAATTTGCGACGAGATTGCCGAGGCGCAGAAGAAGGGGCAGCCGACCCTCGTGGGGACGGTGTCCATCGAGCGCTCCGAAAAGCTCTCGAAGCTCCTCACCGGCCGGGGAGTTCCCCACGAGGTCCTGAACGCGAAGAACCACGCCCGTGAGGCGCTGATCATCGCCGAAGCCGGGGCAAAGGGGTCGGTTACCATCGCGACCAACATGGCCGGCCGAGGCACCGACATAAAGCTCGGGGGAAACCCGGAATACCGGGCCCGGCGACGGGTCGGTACGGACGCCTCCCAAGAAGACTACCTTGCGGCCGTAGCCGAAGAAACGGAAAAGTGGCGGAAGCAGTACGAGGAGGTCCAATCCCTCGGCGGCCTCTACGTCCTCGGAACCGAGCGTCACGAGTCTCGGCGGATAGACAACCAACTCCGGGGCCGCTCCGGCCGGCAGGGCGACCCCGGTTTGAGCCGTTTCTTTCTTTCGATGGACGACGACCTTATGCGTCTCTTCGGCCGGGGCTCGATAAACCTCAAGTCGCTTATGGCGAGGGGCCTTCCTGAGGGCGAACCCCTGAACCATCCTCTGATAAACCGGAGCATCGAGAAGGCACAATCCCGGGTCGAGGAGCGGAACTTCGAGATCCGGAAGCATCTTCTCGAATTCGACGACGTCCTGAACGAACAGCGTAAGGTCATCTACAAACAACGGGACGATATTCTCCAAGACACCAACGTGTTGCACCGGGTCCTCCGGACCGCCGAGGACGTTCTCGACGACGCTATGGACGAGGTCTCTCCGGGCTCTCAGGCCGGGGCGGCTACCGTGGCTTTTCTTCTCGATACCCTTCGGGAGCGGCTACTCTTTTCGCCGTCGATCGACCCGGGGGAGCTCGAGCCGCTTTCCGCTGCGGGTTTGCGGGAACGACTCTGGGAGCTGATACAAGAGGACCTGAACGAAAAGCAGGAGGTCGCCGGGAACGCGCGGCTCAACCTCTCTCTCCGGTACGAGTACATCCGAAACATAGACAGCAAGTGGCAGGATCACCTCGAGAACCTCGAGGCTCTCAGAGAGGCGGTCTACTTACGGAGCTACGCTCAGAAGAACCCGCTTCTCGAATACAAGCTCGAGGGTTTTCAGATATTCGACCAGTTGCTCCACGACATCCGGGTCGCGGTGGCCCGGAAGCTCTTCGCCGTTCGGGCGGAGGGTTTTCGCGAATCGCAGCAGTATACCGCACCGGTGGCCGGCGCGGTTGCTCGCCATCGGCAGATTCAGGTTTTCGGCGGAGGCGCCACCCCGGGTGCCCAGCAGCGGCCCGCCGGGGGAGCGCCGACGGCGGTTCTATCGCCGGCTGCGGGCCGGGGACCCGTGGGCGGTCCGGCAGCGGGAGGCCAACAGGGGTCTACCGTTCGTCGAAACATTCCCAAGGTTGGACGCAACGACCCCTGCCCCTGCGGGAGCGGTAAGAAATACAAGCACTGTCACGGTAGGTAAGAACTAGTTCACGGCTTCTTTCGTGGGAGTGCCTTCCGGAACGGCGGAGTCCTCCCCGGTGTAATTACTAATCAACGTAAAGAGTGCCAAGAGGCAGACTACTACTATCGCTATCCTGCGCATGGTTCCCCTCTCCAGGAACAGTCGCGGTACCGACCGCGTAAGCTACATCAACCGATTTTTGATAGGACCATCTTAGTGTAAATACTCTAGAGGGTCCACAAAGGATCCGTTCTTTATAATCGAAAAGTGAAGGTGCGGCCCGGTGCTCCGTCCGGTGTTGCCCATGGTTCCGATGATTCCCCCTTGTGAAACGTATTGTCCTTTCCGGACTGCGAATCCGTCGAGATGCCCGTAGAGGCTCTGGAACCCACCGTCGTGGCGGATAATAACAAAACGCCCGTAGTTCCCGATTTGGGTCTCGATGTGAACAACCCGGCCGGCCATTGCGGCTCGTATCGGCGTCCCGGGGTTTCCGGCGAGATCGATGCCGTTGTGAAACCGCCGGACCCCGGTAAAGGGGTCGTTCCGCATGCCGAATCCGGAGGTAAAGCGCCCCCGGACCGGGTATACGAAGAGCTCCCCGAGGATCAGCTTGAGGTCGGTTTCGTTCATTCGCGCATCCGGAACGAATATTACCTCACCGGCCGAGATCTCCGAGCTGATCATGTCGTTTGCATCGAGGATGGCGTTGGTCTCGGTTCCGTGGGCGTTTGCGATCGAAAGGAGGCTATCGCCTTCCCGGACGGTGTACAAAAGACCGTCCCGGTTCGGAATCCGGTAGCTGTCGCCGACTCGCATTCGTTTTACATCGTCGATCTGGTTAAAACTGACGAGGGTGTCCATCCGCAGGTCGTGCTCCAACGCTAGACCGAGAAGCGTGTCTCCTTCCGCCAGGGTGTACTCTTCGACGGCAAGCTTTTGAAACTGCCGGGCGGAAACCGGAGTATCTTCCGAGACTACGTGCTGGTCTTCCGGCGGACGGAATCGTTCGAGAAGGATGGACGACCCGCTCCCGATATCGTCCCGGGGTAGAGAGACGTGTGCCGGTGCGGTTACCATGTCGTAGAAGACACCCGCAGGGGTCATGCTCCGGGCGGCGAGGAGAAGCACGAAGACCGCCGCGAAGAGAATCGTCGCATCCTGAGGATGATAGAAACGATCGACCGGCAGCCAACGCCGGTGTGCCGGTGTCTTCGGCAAGACGACCTTTGGCACCATGGAACGAAGCACGCGAAGCGCGTCTGCGACCTTTGGCAGCGTCGGAACCAACCGGACGCGTTTCCGGAGGGACCGAGATACCGACTGTCCACTCAGTATTCGTGGAGCGTTACCGGCCGTCGAGGATCGTCTCCGATGCCGAGATGGTCCGGGGCGCCGTCGGCGCTTTCGCACGGACTGTTGCTGCAGGATCATTTCTGCCATCTTATCGTCTATATCGACAGGATTCTAACGTTGTATAATAGCCCGGGAATGAGATCGATACCGAGACCATTGAGCGATGCTGCGGTAATCCGTGCAGTCGCGGGGCCCCTCGTTCTCGCGCTTATCGCTCTTGCAGCCTTTGATATGGTCTCCGTAGCCGGTCCTTCGATGGAGCCGACCCTTGTATCAGGGGACCGCGTCTTGGTGTTTCGAGGCGCCTATGGCGTACGGCCCCCATGGCAGGGCCCCTACCTCTTCCGGTGGAGAGAGCCCGGAAGAGGTGATATTGTATTATTGGAGAACCCGACCGATGGCAACCCGGTGGTCAAGAGATGCGTCGGGGTCCCGGGAGATAGGTTGATCTTCGCTCACGAGAACATATACGTCGCCGGAATACCCTATTCCCTCGACACCGCCTCCCTGGGAGGCTTGAAGGACTACCGCCGGATACCCCCGGGAAGCTATTTCGTCGTCGGTGACAATCTAGATACCTCGACGGACTCCCGGCACTACGGCCTGGTATCTCGAGACTACCTCCTCGGAAAGGTAATTCCGTGAAGAGAAACTCGGTCTACGGCAGACGGCTTGTCGCGGTATCCGTCTTTCTCGTCGGTGCGGTCGTGGTAATCGTCGGGCAGTATGCGGGCATCATGCTCGGAAGCGATACCTCCTCGGTACCCCGGGAGGTCTCGGTTCCCCGGGTCGAGCGGGGCCCGATTCTCGACCGAGAGGGACGAGTTCTCGCCATTCACACCGAGCTCGACACCGTCACGGCCTGGACTCCGGACGTGGAAGACACGCAAGCCACCGCGTCGATTCTCTCCGACATCCTCTCCGTTCCCGAAGAGAATCTCCTCGAGCGCCTCCGGAGCCGTCAAGGGTTCGTGATTCTTCAACGTACCATTACCCCGACACAGAGTCGGAGAATCAAGGAGCAACTCGACGCCGGGGCCTTACCGGGTATTCTCCTTCGGCCGGACCTCGGCAGAACCTATCCCGAAGGCGAGGTCGCGTCGACCATCGTGGGGTATGTCGGAGTCGATAACCGTGGTCTCGGCGGTATCGAATACACCCTCGACGCCCTGCTCTCTCCATCTCCGACCTCCGAAGGAAGCACCATGATCTTCGGCAATCAGGTCTTCCTGACCATTGACACGAACGTCCAGTTTACCCTCGAGCAAATGGCTCAGGATGCGCTGGACACCCATGACGCCGACTCCGTCATAATCGTGGCGATGGACGCCCGGAACGGTGAGCTGCTGTCGATGGTTTCCCTCCCCAGCTTCGATCCAAACAATTTTGCCGACTACCCGGAAGACCGGCGACGGAACAAGGCCGTGTCGATGATCTACGAGCCGGGGTCGGTCTTTAAAGTGTTCTCCCTTGCCTCCTTTCTCGAGCTCGGCGGCATCGGTCTTTCGGACTCTTTCGATACCACCGGGAGCTACCGTAACCAGAACGCCGGGTTCGAGATTAAAGATCTCGGCAGCTACGGACGGATCAACGCCGAGGGAATCATTAAGTACTCGAGCAACGTTGGGGCCGCCTACGCGTCGGAGACCGTCTCCTCCGAATCCTTCCACCGCGTCCTCACAGAATTCGGATTCGGCGAGCGAACCGGAATAACCCTGAACGGGGAGGAACGGGCTCTTCTCCGGCGCCCCTCAGCCTGGTCCGGGCGTACCCAGCAGACCATCGCGATCGGCCAGGAGATCGGGGTGACGGCTATCCAGATTGTAACCGCCGCCACCGCCTTCGCAAACAACGGCGTAGTCTTACGCCCCCGGATCGTGCGAAAGATTGTTTCCCCCGACGGCCGGACCATCGAGTTCTTCGACCGTGAGCCGGTCCGGGAGGTGCTCTCGCCGTCGACCGCCCAGTTGATGCTCCAACTCATGGAGTCCGCGACCGAGCCCGACGGAACCGCCCGGCGACTTCAGGTACCGGGTGTCCGGGTTTCGGCGAAAACCGGTACGGCGGAGGTCTACGATCCTGACATCGGAACCTACTCCCCGGAGAAATTCGTCGCCTCCAGCCTGGCCATTCTTCCGACGGAGAACCCTCAACTGATCGTCTACGCGGTCATCGTCCACCCCCGGGGACAGAGCATCTTCGGCGGAAGGATCGCGGTCCCCTTGGTCCGGGATGCCGCGGATTTTCTGGTCGGCTACCGGGGCATCCCCCGGCAGGGGGAGCAAGTAGACCAACACGACGGCCGCATCGCTGCCACTCTGCCGTCGCTTCCCGAGTTCTCCCGGACGGTACCCGATCTTCGGGGCCTCCCAAAGCGGTCGCTTCTGCCGCTGATCGACGCGGACGGGCTGGAAGTGGTAATCAACGGCAGCGGCTGGGTCGTCGAGCAAACGCCGGCGGCGGGAACACCCCTCCGACGGGGTATGACCATCACCGTCGAACTTGAATAAGGCGCCCTCGGCGATGGATTTCTACCCCCGGAATCTTGCCGGTCTCTCGGAGAGCCACCCGGGGATGGCGCAACTGGTGTCGGAAGCGGTCCCCGATGAGGACCTCCTACCCGAAACGACGCCCTCGGGACTACCTACCCTTCGTTACCGGGGACGTTATGTCCACAGCCGCCGGGATCCCCGGAGCGAGGCCCGGCGTTTCGCGGAGCGTCTTGCGGGGGCCAACTGTTTTGTGGTCCTCGGTTTCGGGTTGGGGTACCAGTGCGAAGCCATTCTCGAACGCTTTCCGGACTCGAATCTCTTGGTGGTCGTGAAGCACCCGGGACGGCTCCGACGGGCTCTGGAGGTTCGGGAGCTGGCCGGTCTACTACGGGAACCACGCGTTCGGCTCCTTCTCGAACCGCAGGTCGACGAGTTGGCGCTGTTTCTCGGTCCCTACGAGCATGGAACCATCCGAGCGGTTCCCCTTCTGGGCATCTCGAAAGACGACGACTATTTCGCGTCCATCGATCGGGGGGTCGCCGCGTTCCTCGAGCGTCGCACCATCAACCTCAACACCCTCCGGCGCTTCGGACGACGGTGGGTACGCAACCTGGTCGCGAACCTCCCGGAGATCGGCGGCGCCCTGGGTATCGAGAGGGCCTCGAACGCCTTCGCCGGAGTTCCCGCCCTCGTCCTCGCCGCGGGACCGTCGCTCGACCGGGTGCTCCCGCATCTCAGTTCCCTTGCTAAAGGCTGCGTGATTATCGCCGTGGATACCGCGCTCCCCCGCCTCGCGGCCTTGAACCTCGAGCCGGATATCGCGGTTATCGTCGACCCGCAATACTGGAACAGCCGCCACCTCGACCGCTTGGTCTTCGACCGGGCGGTCCTGGTATCCGAGTCCTCCACCCACCCCCGGGTCTTCCGGGCCTTCTCCTCGAAGCCGCTCCTATCGAGCTCTCTCTTTCCCTTGGGAGGGTACGTCGAGCGCTTCCTCGGTGGTTTCGGGCGTCTCGGCGCCGGGGGGTCGGTAACGACGACGGCCTGGGATCTGGCCCGGGTTCTCGGGTGCGGGCCGATTCTTCTCGGAGGGATGGATCTGGGCTTTCCGGACCGGCGAACCCACTGTCATGGTAGCTTCTTCGAAGAGCGAGCGCATACCCTAGGCACCCGCCTGTACCCTGCGGAACAGCGCGCCTTCGCCTACCTTCGGGACGGCGGGCCCTTCCCGGCCCCGGCGAACGACGGCACCCTCGTAACTACCGACCGGCGGATGCAGCTTTACCGGTGGTGGTTCGAGAACCAAGCACGCATGTATCCGGAAACCGAGACGGTGAATCTCTCGGCAGGCGGAGTGGCTCTCGACGGAATCCCCTACCGCCGGGTCGAGGACTTCCTTTCCCTTGGGGACCGCCGGTCGCAGATCGACAGGATAGTCGGCTCTCTCCGGCAACCGCGAGAACCGGTCCTAACGCTTCCGGAAAATCTCCGGGAGGGGCTCGAATCGCTTCTCGGTGAATTGAGCAATCTCGAAAAAGGTCTTCGACGGACTCTTACGATTCTCGACGCTTCTCCGCCGAACCAACCGCTTCCGGCTCCCCTTGTCCGAGAGCTCGAGGAAATCGACCGGCGCATTCTCGAGAACCCAAATCGGGAGATCGTAGCCTTCCTCTCTCTCGACGAGGCCCAGGCTGTCGTCGCCCTCGAGGGTACGGCCGAAGCGAGTACGGCCGAAGAGGCGCAGCGAAGAGCCGTAAACTTCTACAGGAGCCTTCTTGAATCGGTTCGGTATCATTCGGACGCTCTAACCGACGCGGTTAGAGTCTATTCCGGTTAAAGTTTGCTCCGAAGAGGGCCGACAATACTAAATAGAGCAACGTGCTCGAAATTCTAAGACGGTATGCGCCGACGTCCAGGCATACCGTCTTTTTTTTTACCTGCCTTTTCTACAGCAGTTGCAGGGGTACGAAGAACTGTACGTACTCTCCCGCCCGCTGGGAGAACACGTGACTCCGGTGCGATTCGTCTAGAAGTGCCAGCTCGTTCGACACCAGCTCGTCGACAAGGATCGCGCTTCGGTTTCGCCCGAGTCGGACCAGAACCGCGAACTGCCGCCCGATTCCGGCGTCTTCGACCGACTGCCCTTCCTCGATTCGGTAGAGCCTGACGTTCTGCCCGTCGTAACGGATGTACCGGTGACCCCGGTGATCTCGGCTGATAAGCCGCCGTTGCACGGGAAGCGCGTCGATAACCAGGGCCGCCGGTACTGCGAAGGAGGTTTCACCGGAACGTGCGATTACCACGCTGATGAGTTTCCGGTTCGCGGGTATCGAAATGGTAAAGGTACTCCCCTTCCCCGGCTCCGAATGCAGAGTGAGCTCGCCGCCGAAGAGTCGCTCCACCGTGTATCGAATCCCGTCGAGACCGATTCCTCCGGTACCCCTCGGAAGACCCGTCGGGGCGCTATCCCCGGAGAACTGCTCCTTCCGGGTCGAGAACCCGGGTTCGGCGACGATTTCGAGAACGCTTTCCGGGGCGTCCCGGTCGAAAAGCTGCCTGTAGTGGGACTCGAGGTGCCCGGGGCTCATCCCGCGGCCGTCATCCTCCACGTCGAATACGATCCGATCGCCGAGGCGGCGACAGGATACCTGAATACGACCCTGAGGGTGCTTGCCATGGCGTTTTCTCTCTTCCGGCTCCTCGATGCCGTGAAGCACCGCGTTGTGGACAAGCTGGATAAGACTGTCGAGGAGGGCGTAGGCAGTCGTGACGAAGACCGCAGTATCGTCCCCCCGGGTCTCGAGCACGACGGACCGGGAGAGCCCCTCGGCAAAGCTTCTTATCCGCGGCCGAAGAATGTCGAAGAGCATCTTCGCCGGTGTTTCGGAGGACTGGAGAAGGTATTCCTCGATTAACCCGGCGACCCGGCGGATCAGGGGGATGTTCGCCCCATCGGCGGCCCCTTTGAGAAGCCGTGTCAGCTCCGAGGAGAACATCAAGAGCTCTTCGTAGCGCCGGCTCGGAATAGAAACCGACAGCGCCGGCTGCCCGGTAGCCAGCTGCGCAACGAGATCGCTCTCCGGGGTCGCCTCGAGGAGGGTCGCCAGCGGGAGCTCTTCGATATGGACGTCCCGGATACCCGCAATGGAGGTGCTCTCCTCGATGGGCCTGCGCCCTCCGGGGGAGGAGGCAATTCCCTCGAACACGCCGTCGGAACGGGCAGGCTTGTCGAGAGCCGGGGAAAAATCGATAAGGTTCGTCTTCTGCTCCAGATTGCTGATCAGAAGGAAACGCCGGGCCTGCTCCATTTCCTCTTCTTCCTCGATCCGACAGCGGAGCCGGTAGATTACCTCTCCCCGGGCGTGGGCCTCCCGCATCAACTGTCGCTCGAAGCTTCCGAGCTCGAGGGCCGCGGTTGGACGGTCACCGGCCCGGCGTCCGAAGGTCTCTTGTTTCGGGGCCGAAGCGACGGAATCGAAGGCACGTTGAAGCGTTTCGAGAGCGTCGGCGAGGGTCTTTCCGGAGGAGAGCGAAACCTCCGGCAACTCACTACTCACACGGCCTAGGATCGATTCGACTCCGGCGGCAAGCCCGGCCAACTCATCGTGACCGAGAAAAGCCGCTTCGGACTTGAGCGAATGGGCGCTCCGGAACGCGTTGCTCGTGGCCTCCCGGGTGGCGCCACCCTCGGAGAGAATCTCGGTGAACTCCCAAAGGTAGGAGAGATAGAGTTTCGCATCCTGCACAAAGACGCGACTGAGGCTACGGCTGTTTGCGGGCATGTTGTCGCACCTTCTGGTACCGGGCAAGAAGACGGAGTCCCCGTGTCCGGACGCTTTCGTTCAAATCCCTTAGGGCAAACTGAAAGACGGCACCGTACTCCTCGAGGGTCCCGAGTTCCTCGATGCAGTCAAGAATCGCGTGCTTGACCGCCGGGGAGCCGTGGGGAAAGAGAGCTATCAGCTCGTTGCGTGCCTGCCGGACCCGTATCCTTCCGACCGACCGCACGGCTTCGCAGACTACCCGCTCGTCGGGGTCTTCGAAAGCCTGCCGGAGGTAGCCGAAGGCCGATCGCCGTCCCAGCTCTCCGAGGGTCTTCGCGGCCATAGCCCGGATACTCGGGTTCTTTCCGGAGATAAGGAGCTCCCCGTACCGGGCCCACCGTTCCGGGTCAACGGTATGTCGCCTCCCGGCGGTCCTCGACGTCGGCGCCGGACCCCGGGGAGCCCGGCCGCCGGCCCTCGGTCCCGGAGAATCGCCACCTTGCCGTCTCAGAAGGTTCCGGTAGGCCTCCATGACCTCTTCGAGCTTCCGGCTATTCCGGGCAGCCTGCCGGGCGTCCTTCGATAAGTCGGGATGGTACTCCTTGACGAGGCGCCGGTAGGCTCGACGGATGGTTTCTTCGTCGGCATCCGAGGGAACGCGGAGTACGACCCAGGGTTCACGCACGCCGCATCTCCGACGGAGGAACCGTCAGGGTTACTTCGCCGATCAACGTCTCCAGAGCCAGCTTACACTCCGGTAGTTTCTTTTCCTCCGACGATTCGACCACCTGCCGCGAGAGGGAAATCATCTCTTCCGACTCCTCCCGAAGATCCTGGTCGATCAGGTCGCCACCCTGGGCAAGAAGAGCCTCTAACCTCCGGGCCAGCGAGACCACCTGCGTTTTCCGGGATCCGGCGGTCCCCTGATCGAGAGGCGTAACGATAATGGCGTGCCGCGCCCTCGTCTGGGTGTCTTCCGCGGAGATGTGGGCGATACCGTCGACATCGAGACGAAAGGTTACCTCTATCCGAGGCTGCCCCTTCTTCCCTCGCTGTACCCCGGAGAGGAGGAACCGCCCCAGAGAGGTGTTTTCCGAGGCCCGGTCCGATTCGCCCTGAAGCACGTTAATCTCGACCGAAGTCTGGGCGTCGCTTACCGTGGTAAACGTTCGCTTTCCCTCCGCAGGCAAGGGGGTATTCCTGGCGATCACCTCCACCGAGGTGTCGTTCTCTATTTCGACTCCGAGGGCGTAGCCGGTAACATCCTGCAGGCGGTAGGGGGTGCCGGCGTCCAGGAGGCTCGCCTGAACCGCCGCGCCGAGAGCCACCACCTCGTCCGGGTTGATCTGGGGAACTTCCCTAAGGTCGAGCTCTGCGAGAAGACGGCTCCGGACCAGGGGTATGCGGGTCGAACCACCGGCGAACACCAGGCGGTCGACTCCCTGCGCGGCAAAGCCGGACTCCGAGAGCGCTTGCCGGGTCAGCTCCAAGGTGGAATCGACCCGGGACTCGATAAGCTCGTTGAGCTCTTCCCGGAACACCCGGCGAGTAAGGTGCACCGGTCGGCCTTGTCCGGAAATAAAGGGCATGGCGATGGTGGCAACCTCGCTTGTCGAGAGCTCGATCTTGGCGGCTTCCACGAGGGCGTCGAGTTGCTGAAGGAGAATCGGATCCGAACCGATGCTTACCCCTAGCTCGCTCTCGAAAGCCCCGAGGACCCGCTCCATCAAAAGCGCGTCGAAGTCGACACCACCGATGCGGCCGTTCCCCGTCGTCGAAACCACCGTGTAGTCGAGTCCGTCCTTCACCAAGCAGGTAACGTCGAAGGTTCCTCCGCCGAGGTCGTAAACCAAAATGTTTTCCCGTCGGGCAGCCCTGGCGGCGTAAGCCAATGCCGCGGCGGTGGGCTCGTTTACGATCCGCCGCACATCGAGCCCCGCGAGGCGACCGGCTTCCTTCGTCGCGGACCTCTGGGCCTCCCCGAAATGAGCCGGAACCGTGATGACCGCCCGGGAGACCTCCTCTCCGAGAAACGCTTCGGCGTCGGTCTTGAGCTTTCTTAGGATGTAGGAGCTTACTTCCTCCGGGGATAACTGCTTACCGTCGATATTGATCGGCTCGGAAGAGCCGATGAGCCTCTTTACGTGCTGAACGGTGCGGTCGGCATTGATGATGGCTTGATTCTTCGCCGATTCCCCGACGAGAATCGCGTCCCCGAAGGCAACTACCGACGGCGTGATGCGGTTTCCCCGGTTGTTGGGAATAAGGCGGGGATCGGCACCCTCCATAAAGGCGATCGCCGAGTTTGTCGTTCCAAGGTCTATTCCAACCGTCCGGGGCATGCTACCGTCCCCCTCCACTCAATCCGATAATCAGCTCCACCTCTCCCACCGTCGATCCTACTCGAGTCGCGATAATATTGGGAGAGATCCCCTTTCGGTGCAAGTCGAGAACTCGCTCTCGGACGGGTCGGTTGTCGGATTGCGGGGCTTCGGCAGTATCCCCGGGAGCCGCCTCGAAGGGCTTCTGCCGCCGTTGCATCTGCGCTTCCCGGACGATCTCTCGGTAGGTTGCCGCGCTCTCGTTTTCTTTCTGCGTCTCGCGGTTCAGAAGGGTTATCTTTCTATCAATCCGCTGCTCGATCTCCCGCAATTCTTCGATCTTGTCCTCCAAGAGCGAGATGTTGCGCTCCGCCGCCTGGTTCATTTCGGTGACGATCCCGCCGACCTCCCGTTGGAGCTCGTCGAGACTCTCCTCGAGGGACAGCTTTCTGACCAGCCTCCGGGTAAGGAAGAGAAAGAATAACGACACGACGATGATATTGACGGCGAGAGAAACTACCAGGGACATGAAGCCTTAACCTGAAATATCGACGTTCTGACCGAGATCCGGGTCCCGGAAGACCTCGGGTTGCTCCTCCTGCTCCCGTTTTGACTCCCGTTCTCGCTCCTCGGCGAGCTGCTCCTGGCTCTGACCTTCCTGATCTTTTACCTTTTCGGGTCCCTCTTCGATCGTCGACGCCTGGTCGAGACGCCTTTCCTGTTCTTGGCTTTTTTCTGCGATCTCGCTGCCGGTAACCGCCTGGCTTTGTGCAATGGCGTTCCGTTCGGCCGACTGCTCCTGCCCGACCTGATTGAGTCTCAACAGGAGTGTTTGTAGGTCAATCGGCTGAATCGACATAGCTAACCCCGCTGCACGCTTATGTCCTCCTGGGACTCCTCGTACTTGGTAACCTTTACGGTGTTCGCCTCGCTTACAAAAGTAACCGCTTTGAACTCGTTCCGCACCTCCAAGAAGGCGTCCTTTATGTAAATCTTCGTCCCAGGATACACCTGATTCGACGCGGAGATCTTGCCGCTTACCGACAGCTCCTGGAGGTAGCTGTTGAGCTCTTCCGTTTCGTTGGACGCCTCGACAAGCTCTTCTTGAATGGCTTTCTTGCGCCCTTGAAGCTCCTTGAAGTACTCCATTTTTTCTTCCGAGAGCTTCTTCTTTACCTTCAGAACGTTCTCGAGACTCCCTAGGTTGCGGTTTACGTCCTCGAGCTCTTCCCGGAGACTCTCCTGCTTCTCTTGAAGAGCCCCGAGCTTCGCCTTGGTCTTGGGATGATAACCAACGGCAACGACGGTTTCCGCTCCGGCAACCGATCCGAGGGTCTTCGCGTTAATCTCCTCCGCCGCCCGGGTGTGCCCCCCGACGATGCTCGCGCGCTTTCCTTTGCAGATGACCTTCCGGTTCGAGAACACCTCGGAGTTGATAATTCCGTCGCTGACAACCACGAGATCTCCGGATTCAACCTTGCAGTTCTCTATAAACTTCGACCAGAGGTTCTTCCCGGAACGCACCAGGGCGCCGTTCTTCCCGGCGATCCCCTGATGAACGATGATGTCACCCTCGGCGTCGAGGTTGGAGCGACCGACGCTTCCCATAACCTCGATATTTCCCGCGGCCTTGATGTCGAAGCCATCCTCGACGTTCCCTTTGACCAATACGGTCCCGAGGAAAAGGATATTTCCGGTCTTTAGGTTAACATCTCCGTTTACGACGTATATCGGCTCGACGTTGAGCTTTCCGGCGAGAATGGTAACCTGACCGTTGATCTCCGCAATGGCGGTCCGTTTGTCCTCCGAGAGTTTGACGTTCTTTCCGACCTGGAGAGCCACGTCCGAGCCGTCCTTCGCCGGCAGAAAGGTGCCGGTGACCGTCGTGCCCGGCTGTCCCTGTTCCGGAGGATTCTTCTTTGCGAGCACCTGCCCCTCGACGACGTTCTGAACCAGGTTGAGCTCCTTGAAGTTGACCTTTCCGTCGGTCTCCTTGAGCTTGATGGCCCCGGGCTCGGTTTCGAAATTGTAGACGATCCGGGCGTCCCGGCCGTTGACCGGTTTGGTTCCCTCGGCCACCAGAATGGGCTCCCGGTAGGTCGGCGCGTCGATAAAGCGGTCGATGACCTCTTCCTTTACCCCCGCCACGACTCCGTTATTCTCGAGAAAGGTCAAGAGGGTTTCCCGATCCGGGTCGGTTCCCCCGGGGCCCGGAGGAAGGGCCGTGAGAAGCGCCTTCATTTCGCTGTCGGTTATCTCCACCGAGAGAATGGCGTCCTTCGCCGGGTCGTAGTCCAGGTCCGCTACCCGGACCCACTGACCGTCGGCGAGGCGGACTATCTTGGCCACCGCCGCGGTGTCGATCGTCGCGTCGGTACGCTGGCGAATCTTTTCGACGGCCATCTTCTCGGTTACCTTGGCCCCCGAACCGGTCGGCTTCGTCACCCGGAGAAGGACCCCGTCGGGTGTAAGGCGGACGAAGACGCGTCCCGGCTGGTCTTGCGAAGCCCCTTCGCCGTCGAACCCGAAGTCCATGTCGAGGACGTTGTCCTCCTCGGCGAAGGCCTCGCGCTCCGTTTGTGGGTAGGCGAGAATAAGAAAGGGCTTTCGGCCGACGCCGAGAACCCCGGAGGAGCCCTTCTCGAGGACCTCGTATTCTATCTTCTTGATGGGAAGGGATAGCTCAACGGAGGCTTCCCGGAGCGCCTCTTCCAAGGTAGCTCCCGACACGGTTGCGTACTGCTTGTCCTTGTCTTCGTTGAACTGCTGCCGCATGTAAGCCTGGATCTGGCCCAGGTTGACCATGGCTACATTATCCCCTTCTTGATGTTCGTCAGCTTCGCCCTGAGTCGCATGATCGCCTTCGTGTGCAGCTGCGAAACCCGCGATTCGGTAACCTCGAGGACCTGCCCAATTTCTTTGAGGGTAAGGTCTTCGTAATAGTATAACACAAGAACCGTCTTCTCTTTCTCCGGTAGCTCCCCTATCGCCTGGATGATGACCCGTTTGATCTCATCCTTTTCGACGATAATGTCCGGGTTCAGGCTCTGAGGCGACTCGATGCTGTCGGCTATCGAAACCTTGTCGTTGTCCTCCCCGGTGTACCAGACGTCGTTCAACGAAAGAATGGACGTGGCGCTTATCTTCAGCAGGGTTTTTTCGAAGTCCTTGAAGCTCATGTTCATGGACTTCGCAATCTCTTCGTCCGTCGCCGCCCGGCCCAGAGAGGCCTCGAGGCGCCGCACGGCGTCTTCTATCTCCCGTGCCTTCTGCCGGACGCTTCGGGGGACCCAGTCGATCGACCGCAATTCGTCGAAAATGGCCCCCCGGATTCTCGTGACGGCGTAGGTCTTGAACTTTACGTGCTTATCCGGATCGAACTTCTCGATTGCGTCGAAAAGCCCGAAGACGCCGTAACCAACGAGGTCGTCGAACTCGACGTTCTGGGGCATCCCGACGGCGACCTTTCCGGCGACGTACTTGACCAAGGGGGCGTATTGGCGAACGAGACGGTCCCGGAGATCCGGGTCTTTTGTCTTTTGATAGCGCCGCCAGAGCTGATCTTCGGTCTTTTCGTCGAGGGCCTGTGGCGCCTGTTGTGTTCGCTTTTTACTCATCCCGCTTCATCACCGTCTGTATAGCTTTTGCAATTGTCTGGGCGTCCTGCCCTCCCGGCATCGCGATCCCGTCGTCGTCTTCGTCGACAATCTCTACCGTCCCGTCGTCCTGAAAACTGTCTACGAAGCCGTCGAGATCCGGAAGCTTATCGACGCTCGAAACGTCGACATCCGGAATCCGAGGCGGTACCGGCGATTCGACGTCGTCACCCTGCCCAACCTCGCTGACCTCTTCCACCAGCTCTTCGACGTCGTCCCCCATCTCGGACTCTTCTTCGTCGCCGGTTTCGTCTCTATTCTCCCCGAAGGCCGGCTCCTCGACGGGGGTAAGGAGGTCGATATCCTCGTCGACAACCATATCGACGCGTCCACCGACGTCTCCGGGAGATGATCCGCCGGAGAGCTCTGTAAGTTCCGGAAGAAACCGCCGAACAAGAAGCTGAACCGCAATAGCCCCGACTGCAAAGACCACTCCGCCGAGGATGGCCCGAAGCAGGAGGGTACCGAACGCAACTCCCCCGATGATTCCGGCCAAGAGAGCTATGACCATAGCACCGACGCCGGCAATCAGAACGGCTTTCGGGTTTTGCTGCATATTCGGCTCACCTTTGACCTTGAAGGGTAGGCAAAATGCCAAACGGCGTCAAGATTCGTCCTTTTCCAGGCTGGAACGCCCGAAAAGCTTTTTGATAAAGGCGGAAACCCCGCTTCCCTCCCGAAAATCGACGTTCTCCAAACGTCCCACGATGTGCTGGATGCAGACCGATGCCTTCCCCTTTGGGTCGTGAACCGTAAACGGTTTCTGCCGTAACACCGCCTGTTGGACCGCCGGGTCCTCGTAGATGTACCCGAGATAGTCCACCTTTACGTTCAGAAACTGCCCGGCGATGTTGATGACCCGCTCTGCGACCCGCTTTCCCTCGGTTACCGAATGAACCCGGTTCACGATCAGCTTGATCCCCACGCCCGATCCGTCGAGCTCCGTCGCGATTATCTTGATAATCCCGTAGGCGTCGGTAATCGCCGTCGGCTCCGGCGTCGTGACGATAATCACGTCGTCCGCCGCGGCGACGAAGGAGAGTACGTTCTTCGAGACGCCGGCGCTCGTATCGATAATGACGACGTCGGCCCCCGAGAGCGCCGAGAGCTCCTCCATGAAATTCTCCCGCTCGTCCTCGGTCAGGTTCGCGATCTTTGCAAAGCCGCTCGCCCCGGCGACGATCTGGATACCGTATTTGGTATCCATCAGGATTTCCTGCATCGTCTTCTGCTTCCGGATTACGTGGTAGAGATTGAACTTCGGAATAATCCCCATCACGACATTCACATTCGCCAGCCCGAGATCGGCATCCATCAGGATGACCTTGCGTCCCAGCTTCGCATAGGTAAGAGCTAGATTCGTCGCGGTGTTCGTCTTTCCGACGCCCCCTTTCCCGCTGGCAACGGTAAGGATCCGGGTCCTCGTGGCAGGAGTATCCTGCTTCTGCCGCATAATCTCCCGGAGTGTCTCGGCTTGATCGGCCATTATCTGCGCCCCTCTAAAGAAAATGAGATGGTCTCTCCGTCCTGAGGCAACCCCTCGAGGCGCTCGAGGAGCGTTTCCGCCGACGCCCGGGCAATATCCTGAGGAACGCGTTGACCATTCGTCGTAAAAGAAACCGGCTTTCCTTGAGCTGTCAACACACTTATGAGATTACCAACCCGGGCGGTTTCATCCAGTTTCGTCACAAGAACAGACTGATAGTTAAACGGTTCGAACTGTCGCAAGATTTCCTCGAGGTCCGACGCCTTCGTCGTCGCACTGACGGCCAGATGAACCTGGGCGTTGTGCCCCGCGGCCCGCAAAAGCTCCTTCATCTCACCGAGCCTGGCGAACTCGCTGGGGCTTTTCCCGATGGTATCGAGGAAGACCACGTCGGTTCCGGCGTAGAGGGCGAGTTGCTTCTTCATGTCGGCGGCGGACTCCACGAACCCCACGGGGATTCCCATTATCTCCCCGTAAGTCTCTATCTGTTGCTTGGCGCCGATCCGATAGTTGTCGATGGTCAGTATCCGAACGTCAAAGCGTCCCCCGCCGTTCTCCCCGGCAACCCCGTACATCGCGGCGAGCTTGGCGATGGTCGTCGTCTTGCCGACCCCCGTCGGCCCCACCAGGATAAAGACTTCCGGTTTCTGTTCGAAGGCGACCTCGAAAAGCCGGACACCGTCGGCGATCCACTCGCGGACCTGCCTCCCCACGGTGGCCCGGTCTTCGAGCTCCTCGAGACTAAAGCTCTTCCGTGCCTTCTCGATCAAAGATTCCCGGTACTCTTCTTCTATCTCATTCTTCTTCAAGACCTTTCGGAGCCATTCGAGAGTCGGATGGTCCTGCCCGTTTCTGGAGGCACCGGATATCCCGGCGTTCCGCTCGGACAAGGCACTCTTTAGCTCTCGGAGTTCGGCGAGAACCGTGTCGAGTTGCTTGTCCGTCTGGGGCTCCCTCTTGGTAGCGTTGAGAAGCTTCTGCTTCTCCTCCTCGATATTGAGGTGCCGGGGAGCGAGCTCCCTTTTCGGTTGCTCCGCGGCGAAATAGCCGGTTACCTCGACTCCCTCCCGGCGAAAGAGGCCGAGGAATCCACCGATTCTGACGGAACGATGGTGCATTATCCGGGCCTTCTCACCATATTTCTCGCGTATCCGGCGCTGGGCCTCGGTATGATTCGGCGCTTGTTCGACAAAGTACTGCATTCTTACCTCTCCACGGGAGC
>JBKHCS010000034.1:0-27068 GCA_046541715.1 Spirochaetaceae bacterium | reverse complement strand
ATCGGCGGAGGCCGGGTCGTGAGCCTCCCACCGGGGCCAGAGCTCCGCCTGGGGAGCCGCCAAGGCGACGGCCGCGGGGATCAGGAGGAGCGTCACCAGAACGAATAATCGCCGGTATGGTAGGTTATCGGTCATGTACAGGAACATAGCGTGATACCCTTGTATCTGCAACTTAATTTTAGTATGAGAAGCATATGAACATTATCGAACTGCTCAGGCAGCCCTGGCCTTGGTATGCATCCGGCCCACTTCTCGGGCTGATGGTTCCCATTCTTCTCCTCTCGAGCAACAAGCACTTCGGTGTCTCCTCCTCCTTTCGCCATATTTGCGCCGCCGCCCTTCCGAAGGCGCGCCTCTCGTATCTGAGGTACGACTGGAAAGAGGAGTCCTGGAGCTTGGCGATGGTCGTCGGCGTGGTCGCCGGCGCAGCGATGGCCGTTCTGATCTTGGGGGGCAACCGTATGCCGGGTATCAGCGACGAGGCCCGGAGGATGTTCGCCTCCTGGGGGATTTCGGAGTTTTCGTCCCTGCAACCGACCGAGATCTTTTCCCTCGAAAGCCTCGCCGACCCGCGGTACCTCATCATGCTACTCGGAGGCGGGTTTCTCGTCGGCTTCGGCACCCGGTACGGCAACGGATGCACCTCGGGGCACGCCATCATGGGCCTATCCCTGTTGAGCTTCGGCTCTCTGGTTGCGACGGTTAGCTTCTTCGCCGGTGGGCTTCTCGTATCGAACTATCTGGTGCCCCTGATCATGGCGCTCTAATCGGAGATAGGAGACCGCGTATGCGACTACTCAAGTTTTTCGTTATCGGCGTCTATTTCGGCGTCGTCTTGGTAAAAGCCGAGGTTGTCTCCTGGTTTCGCATCCAGGAGATGTTTCACTTTCAAGCGATCCACATGTACGGAGTGCTGGCGACGGCAATCGCCGTCGGTGCAGCCTCGGTGTCGATTATCCGTCTCGCGGGCCTCCGGGCCGCCGACGGCGGGGCGATCGACCTGACGCCGAAACCGTTTAACCGCGTCGGGAACGTCTTAGGTGGACTCATTTTCGGCTTCGGATGGGCCCTTACCGGCGCCTGCCCGGGGCCCCTCTACGCCTTGCTCGGAGCCGGGTACCTCGTCATCGCCCTCGTTCTGGCCGGCGCCCTCGCCGGGGTGATTGCCTACGGCTTCCTGCGTCCCTATCTTCCTCACTGAGGTCGATTACCGATGAGCTACCTTACGATAGACCAGATGATAGGAAACACGCCCCTCGTGCGGCTGCAACGGCAAGACACCGGAACCTGCACGGTGCTTGCAAAGCTCGAGGGTAACAACCCGGCGGGGTCGGTAAAGGACCGTCCCGCTCTCAGCATGATCGCCGAGGCCGAGCGCCGGGGAGATATCCGTCCCGGGGACACGCTAATAGAAGCGACGAGCGGCAATACCGGGATCGCTCTGGCGATGGTGGCCGCGATGAAGGGCTACAACATGGTCCTGGTGATGCCCGAGAGCGCCTCCGAGGAGCGCAAGTCGGGAATGGCGGCCTACGGCGCCGAGCTCGTTCTGACTCCGGCGGACGGCGGGATGGAAGGCGCCATCGACACCGCCCGGTCCCTCGAGGCCGAAGGGAGGGGGCGCATCCTCGATCAGTTTGGAAACCCCGACAATCCCCGGGCCCACTACACCGGCACGGGACCGGAGATCTGGCGGGACACCGGCGGCGCGATTACCCACTTCGTTGCGTCGATGGGGACCACCGGAACCATCATGGGAACCGGCCGCTACCTCAAGGAGAAGAACCCTGCTATCGAGATCGTCGGCGTGCAGCCCGAAGGGGATGCAAAGATTCCCGGCACCCGGTCCTGGCCCCCGGAATACCTCCCGGCAATCTACGAGCCCGAGCGGGTCGACCGCATTATGTACGTTACCCAAGAGCAGGCGGAGGAGACGGCCCGGCGACTCGCCCGGGAGGAAGGAATTTTTGCGGGGATCTCATCGGGCTCGTCGGTGTTCAGCGCCGTGGCCCTGGCGCGGGAGCTTGAGGACGCGCTTATCGTCGCGATTATCTGCGACCGGGGGGACCGCTACCTTTCGACGGGGGTGTTTCCGGCGCCGAGGTAGCCGGTCCGACCCGCCGTTACCCGGCGGCGGGCTTCAGGGCGCGGCGGACCGCCGCCGAATCCGATTATCCGGCTTCTCTATCGTTACCTTGCTCCCGGCTTCCACATCGTGGGTCAGAAAAACGTTTCCCCCGATGGCAGACCCTCTCCCGATGGTGACGGGGCCGAGAATCGAGGCGTTCGAATAGATAACGACATCGTCCTCGATGGTCGGGTGGCGTTTGAAACCCCGGCGGAGGTTGCCTTCCTCATCCGTCGGAAACGAGAGGGCGCCGAGGGTTACCCCCTGGTAGAGCTTGACGTTGTCGCCGATTTCGGTGGTCTCGCCGATGACCACGCCGGTGCCGTGGTCGATAAAGAAGTTCCGTCCGATTCGTGCGCCTGGATGGATGTCGATGCCGGTTACGCTGTGGGCGTGCTCGGTCATCAGGCGGGGTAGCAGAGGCACGTCTAAGAGGTAGAGCTCGTGGGCGATTCGGTAGGTCATTACCGCCCGGAAGCCGGGGTACCCGACGATAATCTCGTCGTGCCCCGTGGCCGCCGGGTCCCCGAGGTAGGCCGCCTCGACGTCCCCGTCGAGCACCTTAACCAGGCCCGGAAGGGTCTCCATAAAGCGCCGGGCAAAATCGGCCGCTTCGGAAGACGGTTGTTTGCGGAAATGGAAAATGCACTTCGCTATCTGATCCCGGAGGAGGTCATAGGCACCGGCGGCAGTGTCGGCCACCCGTTCCCGGAGAGCCGATCTTTCGGCGGCGACTTCGGTAAAGTAGCCGGGGAAGAGAAGCTGCTGCATCAGGCCGATGAGGACCCCGGCACTCTCTGTGTGAGGAAGAGGACAGGTGCAAACGTGGTCGACCGATGCAGATTCGGTAAGTGCGCCGAGCAGTTTATCGGTTATATCGTTGGTCATTCGGCTCATTCGTCATCAATGTAACAATTTTATGAGCACTCTCGAAGCCGAAGGAGGTACAATAGCCGAGCCTGATATGGAACTCTTTCCCTTGCCGACCACCGGCTTCTGGCCCCTTATTACGGCTTTCGCCGGCATAAGCGTGTCGATCCTTGCCTCGTCCCACGCGATCCTCTACAAACGGGATTCCCGGGCCGTCGTTGGGTGGGTCGGAGTTATCTGGCTGGTGCCGGTTTTCGGTGCCTTCCTTTACGTGCTTTTCGGGATAAACCGGGTTAACAGACGGGTCGCCGGGAAGCGGGGCGACGAAAGCGCCCATATCTCCGCCCTCGATGATTTCCACTGCTCCCCCTCGGAGCTCCTCTCGATGCTCCCGGGAAACCGGAAACACCTACTCGACATGTACCGCCTCGGAGAATCGGTCACCGGCTTGTATCTTCTCAAGCGCAATACCGTCCATCCTCTCGTTGACGGCGACGAGGCGTACCCCGCCATGCTCGAAGCGATTGAGAACGCCCGAGAGTCGATCTCGATGGCGACCTACATCTTCGACAACGACCCCGTCGGCCGCCGGTTTCTCGACGCCCTCGCCCGGGCCGTCGACCGGGGGGTCGAAGTCCGGGTGTTGATCGACGCCGTCGGGGCGCGCTACTCGATGCCACCGATGAGGGCGCTCCTGAGCCGACACGGCGTCCCGACGGCATACTTTATGCCGCGCCTCTTTCTCTGGCGGACCCCGTATCTCAACCTACGGAACCATCGGAAGATCCTCATCGCCGACGGCAGGGTTGGATTTACCGGCGGGATGAACATCCGCAAGGGGCATCTCCTTTCGGAATCTCCCGCTCACCCGATCCGGGACGTCCACTTCCGGTTGGCCGGACCGGTGGTCCACCAGCTGCAGGCGACCTTCGTCGAAGACTGGCAGTTTGCGACGGGGGAGCTCCTCTCGGGCGACCGGTGGTTTCCGGTCCCCGAAGCAACCGGGGGCCGGGTTGCGGCCCGGGCCATACCCGACGGACCGGACCAGGACATGGACAAAACGAGCATGACCTTCCAAGGAGCCCTCGCCTCGGCGCGCCACTCGGTTCGCATCGTCACTCCCTACTTTCTCCCGGAGCGGCCCTTGATCGCCGCTCTGAACACCTGCGTTCTCCGGGGCGTATCCGTGGACATCGTTCTGCCGGAGCACAACAACCTCCGGATGGTTGCCTGGGCCGCGATGGCGCAAATGTGGCAGGTTCTCGAGTGGGGTTGCCGGGTCTGGCTTACCGCGGGGCCCTTCGATCACACGAAGTTGATGGTGGTCGACGGCGCCTTGAGTCTTATCGGCTCTCCGAACTGGGACTCCCGGAGCCTCCGGCTGAATTTCGAGTTGGGAGTCGAATGCTACGACGCGGACCTCGCGCTTCGCATTGGGGCCCTCATAGACGAACGGATGGCCCGGGCGAGGGCCCTGACGAGCGAGGAAGTCAACGGACGCCCGCTGCCGATCAAACTCCGAGACGGATTCGTACGCCTCGCTGCGCCGTACCTCTAAGGCGGGTTACGAGTATCGAGATCGAAGCCGGGTGGTAGCACGATCGTTAGGCTTTGTGCTACTCTCTCGGCATGAGCCTGGTGCGTTTCGGAGTTTCGATGGAAGAGGAGCTCGTGCAGCTCCTCGACGAGCTTGCGAGTCGGGAGGGGTACGACAACCGGTCCGAGGCACTTCGCTCCCTCGTGCGGAAGGAGCTGGCCAGGGACTCAGGGCCCGGGGACGAGCGGCAGGTCGCGGGAATCGTGACGTTGGTCTATCCCTACGGCAGGAAACTGGTCGATGCGCCGGTAGTAGCTTACCCCTCGCTGCAGATTACCGCGAACTTGCAGCTCCACCTTCAGGGTAGCGTAACTCTCAAGATTCTCGTGATCCAGGGCTCAGGAGCCGATGTCCATGCCTGGGCCCGGAGGGTCGTCTCTCAGCGAGGCGTCCTCGGAGAGCTTTCGGTGGTTGCGACCGAGGAGGTCTACGCAGCCCTCGCCGGGGGCGCCGACGAGCCGGGAACCCAGGCATGACGGTCGCGGTTTCCAACCTCCGGGTGGCCCGGGGCGGAACGGAGATTCTCCACGGTGTCTCCTTCGAGGTCTCTTCCGGAGAGCTCCTGACCATAACCGGGAGCAACGGCGCCGGAAAGACGACGCTGATCAAGGCGATCCTCGGGATTCTCCCCTGCAGCTCCGGGACCGTTCTCGTCGACGGGGTAGCGGTCGGATCCTCGGTGTGGAGGGCGCACCGCCGGAGAATGGGCTACGTAAGTCAACACGCTGTACAGACCGACTTTCCGATCTCCGTGTCCGAGGTGGTCTCGATAGGGCTTTCCACCGAGCGTCCCGGCCGCCGGGACAAAAAGGAACGTATGGACCGGGCCATGGAGCTGACCGGTTGTCTCCGCTTGCGGGACGCCACTTACGCCCCCCTCTCCGGCGGTGAGAAACAACGGGTCTCGATCGCCCGGTGTCTTTGTCAGAATCCGGCGGTGATGGTTCTCGATGAGCCCATCGCGAGCCTGGACCCCGAAGGAAAAGAGTCGATCATCACCCTGACCGAAGAGGTCTCCGCCGCCCTCGGCATGACGGTCTTGCTGGTAAGCCACGAATCGGGGCACTTCGGCCGCCCCGGCTGGCGGCGGATAGCCCTGGAGAACGGGCGCATCGTGAGCGACACCGAGGCCAACAGCGCATGAGCGTCCTGGAGGTTCTCGACTATCCCCCGATTCTCCGGGGGGCTCTCGTACTCTTGGTCTCCGGATCGCTTTTTCCCCTGGTCGGTGTCTTCGTCTTGCGTCTCAATCTGATTACGCTCCGTTTTGCCTTGATGCATAGCGCTCTTCTGGGTGCCTCGGTGGCCCTCGCCGTCGGGTCGAGCCCCCTTGTCGCCGGCATGCTGTCAAACGCGCTTCTGGTCGTCGTTGTTTCTACCGTCGGGGCGCGTTCGGAAAGCAACGCCGGGTACATAACCACCTTTTTTATGGTGTTTACGGTGGGGCTCGCCTTCGCGATTCTCTACCGCTTCGACGTCCCGGCCCGGGAATCGCTGGGCCTCCTCTGGGGAAACATCTTCGCTCTGACTCCCGGAGATGCCGTCATCACGACGGTCTTCGCGGGGGTTGTCCTCTTCTTCGTGGTCGGGATGTTTCCTCTTATCCGGGCGGTGCTCTACGACCGGGAGATAGCATTCTCTTCGGGGATCGACGACCGGATGGTCTACGTCGCGGTGCTCTTTGCCGTCGGATTCACAATCACCTTGGTGATGGGGCTGATCGGCGCGCTGCTTCTCGACGCAATCCTTATTCTGCCGGCGTTGATAGCCGGTTTTCACAGCCGAAGCACCCGGGAGCTCTTTGTCCGTGCCTCGGTCTACGGATTCATCATCAGTGTCGCCGGGTTCTTTTCCGCGGTCCGGATCGACATTCCCGTCAGCTCGGGTGTCACCCTCGTGGGAGCGGCGACCCTTGGTATTACTGCAATCCATGCACGCATAAGAAGGAGAACGTGATGATACGAAAGACAACGACTGCCCCGGGGTCCGGCTCCGGAGCCCGGATAGCGCCGGTAGTTGCCGCGCTGCTGCTGCTATTTGCCGCCGGCGGTACCGCCGCAGCGCAGCAGCGGGTCCTCGCGACGACGCCCTGGACCGCCGCCTTCGCCCGGGTCGCCGGGGCCGAAGAGGTCGAGCTCTTGGCGCCCTACGAGATGCGGCACCCGCCGGAGTACGAGCTCCGGGGAACGGATCTTCGCCGTGTCGAGGAAGCCGACCTTGTCGTCTACGCAGGATACGAGACGATGATGGAACGACTCCGGCGCGCCCTCGGAGAATCCAACGTTTCTTCGGTTCAGATTACCACCGTGCACACGATGGAGACGATCGAGGAGTCGGTTATGAAGATCGCTGGGGCCCTCGGTACCGAGACGGCCGCCCGCCGCAACGTGGCGGAGCTGCGGGAATTTTTCGATGCGTGGCGTCGGGAGGTCCGGGGCTTCGGCCTCCACGAGGCTCCGGTGATCGTCCACGAATTCCAAGCGGCGCTGATGGGAGACCTCGGGGTAAACGTCGTCGGGAGCTTCGGCCCCGGACCCTTGGAGGCGCAGCAGATTGTCCGGCTGTCTCGAAGCGGCGCCGGGGTAGTTATCGATAACTGGCACAACGAGGTCGCCCAACCCCTAAAGGAAACGATGCCCGGGGTCCCGGTAGTGTCCTTCGTCAACTTTCCGGGACACGGTGGAACCCGGACGATGCTCGACGTTCTGCGGTACAACCGCGCGGCGCTCCGGGAGGCGTTTGGGGAGTAGGGTCTGAGGGGTGGCCGCCGGCGGAAGCGGCTACCCCACCACCGCCTCGAATCGCTCCCTTATCTCCCGCTGCAGGCGTTGATCCATGAACTGGTATACGTCGGGAATGTCCAAGACGACCAGCCGGGTCTTCTCGGCGGCCCGAGGGAATTCACTGCGGATTCTCCGCTCGTGTCGGTCTTCCATCACCACCACCAGATCGGCCCACTCGAGGTCTTCCGGTGTAACCTTCCGCCCGAAGAGGGCGTCGGTGCCGGCGGACCTAACCTCGAACCGTGGGTCGTCCTCGTAGAGCCTTTCGGCAGTGGGGCTTCGTTGCTGGTTCGCAGTACAGACGAAGAGAACGCGTTGTTGGCCGGCCATCAAACCTCTCCGGGCATAAAGGAGGGGGGATCGCTGGCAGGGAAGGTCTCCTTTAGCGCTTCGTCGACCTGCCCCTGCCGTTCGGCCGGGTTCCCGGCGACTTTCTCGGTAACGTGGATGACGTTTTGAGTCAGGGACGCCGGGGAGATATCGTCGTCTTCGATCTTTATCGTAGTAACGACGTGGCTGGAAACGCCTTTCATGTACCGGTGGCATTCGTGGAGAACCGGCATTACCTCTTCCCAGGTGCCTTCGACGCAGGTCGAAGCCGGGGTTACCTCGTAGTTCAAACCCGCCTCATCGATAATCCGTACGGCCTTCGCGATGTGTTTGCTCAGCGGTTCCCCGGTATTGACGGGAACCAGGCTCAGTTCGAATAGCATAGCTTTACCCCTTTCGCCCCTAACGTATAGCCCGATCGGCCGGTCGTCTCTAATCCAAACGGCCGATGGGCCCACCGGCGGCCCCGCCGCGCCGGCTCTCCGAAGGCTTACCGGGAGGCGAAGATGCTTTGGACGGTCTCGTAGCTTTCTAAGGTGCCGATGTCGTGCCTGGCGCCGTCGAAGGGAAAGGCAAAGACGGCTTTTCGCCGGATCAGCCAGGGGATAAAGCTTCCCGGGGCGTCGGGGTTGTGCCCCTCGGCTAGGTAGAGGGCAAGCTCCTCGGTCAGGGTGTCCGGCCGGTAGATGTAGAGGGGCGGGACGGCCCAGTTACTCTTCGGGTGCTCCGGCTTCTCGGCAAAGCTCAAGACCCGGCTGTCCGGGGCAAGCTCTACGACGCCGGTGCGCCGAAGTTGGCCGATGTCTTCGAGGTGGTGGGTGGTAATGCAGTCGGTCTTTAGCTTCCGGGCGAACTCGGCGAAGTCGAAGAGCTCGAAGTCGAAGAGGTTGTCCCCGGCGAGAACCAAGACCGGTTGATCGAGGCCCGGTCCCGCGGTCCCGGGAGCTCCGGCCACGGGGAGCCGATCGACCGAGAGCCGATCGACGGCGAGCTTGAGGTCCCCGAGGGCGCCGATGCGGTTATCGTTATCCGTCGATCCGTCGTCGAGAACGGTGATCGCCGGCACCGGGGCGGAAGCCTCCTGGTCCGGCACGGGTCCGCCCGTCCCCGGAGCCGCCTCGGCTTCTCGCTTACGGCGCCACTCCTCGAAGTGTCCGACGAAGCGGTGGTTTGTCACGACCACCACCCCTTCGATATCCGGGATCCGCAGGGTGTTGTCGAGAATCCGGTCGATAATGCTCCGCCCGGCGACTTCCAGAAGCGGTTTCGGGAAATCTCGGGTCAGGGGATACAGGCGCGTCGCGTACCCGGCGGCGAGGACGACGGCGATCACAGGGTGAGCACCTCGGCGCCGTCGGCGGTCCGGGAGAAAAAGACGTCATAGACATCGGCAAACTCCGGGTGCTTCTCCGGATAAACGGCGTCTATCCGTCGCCGGATCTCCTGTCTGTACGCCGGATCGACGAGCCCGATGCAGCAGCCGCGGTACCCGGCGCCGCTAAAGCGCGCCCCATACACTCCCGGGGAGTCCTTGAGGGTCTCGTAGATGGTTATGAGCTCCGGGCAGCCGCTTTCGTATTTGTCGATGGAGCTCTGCCCCGATTCGAAGACGATTGCGCCGAAGGTCTTGAGGTCTCCGGCTTCCCAGGCGGTAACACCGTCCCGAACCCGCTGGTTCTCCGAGAAGAAGTGATCCGCCCGACGCCTAAACCGTCCCGGGAGTTTCGCCCTGTTGGTCGTGTAGACATCCTCCGGAATGTCCCGAAGCTTGACCTCTCGGAAGGGGGTCACCGGGAGGCTGCCGAGCTCCTGGAGGTTCCAAGCGGCTACCTTGCACTCGTCGACACGGTTGTTGTAGTCGGTCCTTATCAGCGTCGTCGAGATGCCGGAGTAGACGATTACGATCTCGAAGGGGGGCATCGAAGGGCCCTTATCCACCAGCTCGGCGTCCTCGGTTCGGCAGTCCATCACCATCAACTTGCCGTCCCGGCTCAGGATGTTGGCCGATTGATCGAGAATCCCGTTGTTCAGGCCGATAAACCCCGTTTCGACCCAGTGGCTGAAGTTGATCAGCTCTTTTGGAGCCACATCGAGGTCGTTGACTTGGCAGAGAGCCATAAGGTATGCCGTCGTTACCGCGGCGGAGGAGCTCAGGCCTCCGATCGGCAGCCGCCCTTGGATAACCCCGGTGACGCCCCGCTGCAGCTTGTACTGCTCCTGCAGGGAGAGAACGGCGCCCCGGAGGTAGTTGCCCCAGAAGGTCGGCACCATGTCCGGAACCTGGTCGAGATGGAAGTACTCCTCGTCGGGAAAGTCCAGGCTCTGGACCCGGACGTAGCCCTCCTCGTTGGGCCGGTAGAGCAGGTTGACGCTCTCGGTCAAGGCCATACCGGTCACCAACCCGTCCTGGTGGTCCACGTGCGCCCCGAGAGGGCACACCCGTAGGGGAGAGCGGACCCGCCCCGTCGGGGGCATCCGGTACTTCTCTTCGAAGGCGTTTATCAGTTCCGTCATGAAGGTTTAAGGATAGCCGGGGGACCGGCGGTTATCAATGGCCCGGCCGCCGGAGGGCAAAAAAAGGCGACCCTTCCGGGTCGCCTCGTTCTTGATGATTGTGCGGTAGGACCTACCAGCGATCGCGTCGGCCGCCGCCGCCGCCACCACCGCCTTCTCCGCGGCCCTTGGCTTCGTTGACCTTCAGCTGACGCCCGTCGAGCTCCTTTCCGTCGAGCTCTTTCTGAGCCCGTTGAGCCTCTTCTTCGCTGCTCATTTCGACAAAGCCGAATCCGCGGGAACGACCGGTGTCCCGATCGGAGACGATGCTAGCCGATACAACTTCGCCGTGTTGAGCGAAATGATCCCGAAGATCGTACTCTTGTGTTTGATAGCTGAGGTTGCCTACGTACAGTTTCGTACCCATGTAAAACTCCTTCTGCCCAGGGCAGAACAATTAGTGTAACCAGGCTCCGAGATCGCCTTGTCTGTCTGATTACCCTGCGAAAGAAGGAAACGGAAACAGATCGGCCGTTAGGAAGACCCAATGGTTCAAACGAAATGTAGCAGAAGGACGTGAATATGTCAACTATCGTGAATCGATGACGCAATACCTTCGTGCTACCGGGAAAGATAGGAGAGCTCGTCGGGCAGAACGATGTTGTTGCCCATGTAGTCCTCGCCGTAGCCGTTTTCCGCGAGAATCTTCAGGTCGTTCAGGGCCCGGCTATCCCCTGCGAAGGTGACGATCATGTCGCTTTTGACGTCCATCTTGGCGACGGACATCAGGTGAACGACGTAGCGGGAGGCGAACTCCGCCAGCGTGGCCTCTTCCTCGTACTGAAGGTCGTCGAAGGAGAGATCGGTGTCGTAGAGGACGATGGAGCCTTCATTCATCAACCGGACGAACAGCAGCTGTAACTCCCGGGTCCGCTCGTCGGAATCCTTCGGTATCGATTCTTTGAGCTCCGGGTCCTTGTCGAGCATTGCGGTAAGGCGTCTTCTCTTAGCGGCGTTGATCGCTTCGTTTGCCCGGAAGAGGTCGAGAGGGGAGGAGGCGTCGTAGGAATCATCCCCGAGTTTCATCGTTACCGGGCTGCCGTAGTGGGCCACGATCTTCGCGATAAGGGTCGATGGGCGGACATGGAACCCCCGGTAGTTCGGGATCGGCACCTCGATCTCGGTCTGTTCCGAATACGCCCGGATCATCCCCTGGCAGAGGTGGACCGCCGAATCCAGATAGATCCGGGCGTATCGTAAGGGATACTCGAAGACGAGGGTTCGGATGTCTTCCGGTTCCAGGGGAAAGCGCATCTTTAGAAGGGTGTCTCTCCGTACGGAGCTCATGTGGCGGATATAGTAGTGCGTAAGGTTGGTGACCACCACCAGCAGATGGTAGATAAGACTGATGTGTCCCCGGAGCGTCGGGAGATCGCCGTTCTGCTGCTCCATGTCGGTTTCGAAGATGTAGGTGTCGTAGAGGGACTGTAGGTTATGGAACCGAGCCTCCACCAGGCGAAGCCGCTCCTCGCTTATCGGGTCCGGAATGGATTCCGCGTACATGTCCGGGTCCCGTTCCGTCAGCACGTCCCGAACATCCCGGTCCTCCGAGAGATTCAGAAACTGCGTCGCGAGATAGACGACCGACTCTCCGACCCACTCTACGTGCCGGACTTTCCGGTCCGCCGGCAGGCGATAGCTATGCTCCTCGGTTAAGCAGGGCTTAAATGTCGGCTCTCCGTGGAATCTTCCGAGTTTGCACCGGTCGAGCTGTTCGAGAATCGTGCCACAGATGGTAAAGAGGGCCACCCGCAATCCGGCGATTACCCTTTCGGTGGCGTTCTCCAGATCGGTCTCGATTCCCAAGAGCTGGTACCGGGACATCCCCTGCCGGATGTGCAGCACCTCGTAGATTACCGACGAGAAGAGCTTGGCGGCGGCAATCGACTCCCGGAAGGGAAACCACTTCTCGTTGGTCTGAGCCCCGTGTCCGTCGACCAGCTCCTCGACCCGGGCGGCCTCCCGAAAGAGCACGTTCAGAAAGTCTCGGCAGGGAAACTCAGGTTTGTCGGTTGAGTCTCCTGCTATCTCGCAGAGCTCGGCGATCCGATTGGTATACTTCGAGAGGTAACGAGTAAACTCGCTGTCGTCGACCTTCGTCTGGTTCCCCCGGCCAAAAAGAGGCATTCTTCCTAAGAGAGTAGCGCCCCATTCGCGGTGTCGCAAGGGGCCTATCCCAACCTAATCCGGGTCTACCGTCAGATAACGCTCGGGAATCTCCCAGACTACGAGGCTCGGGGGAATCTCGGCGATGGTATCGCTGTCAAGGTACGCCTCCATGGGTTCGAAGGGGCCCTTTCCCTCTTCGGCGACGGTAAGCACTTCGGCTTCGAGCGTCTCCTGGAGAAACCCGCCGAAGTTCCACCGCGAATCGGCGCTGTAGCTGGTGCCGACCAGGGCCACGGGTATCGTCGGGGTGTCGAAGAGTCCGAGAGACTCCTCGCTTTCGGGAACGCCGCCGGGCTCCCGGCCGTCCGGGCGCGTTTCGAAGAGGCGAACCTCCTCGGGCCCGAGTCCAAAGCGCTCCGCGAAGGGACCGAGGGAAAGAAAGGTCATCAGATCTCCGGTGTGGTCGACGGTGCCGCCGGGAAGAGATTCAAAGGCCATTCGTCCGACCATCTGCCGGTCGAGGGCGTTCCTCCCGGGTACCGCAATGAGACGGGCGACGGCAGCCGCTCCGGCCGGGGTCCAGTGGGTATCCCGCCGGAGGAAGCTGCTCGCCTGGTCCAGGGCGGGCCGAAGGTCCGGCGCCGGGATACCGACTTGCCGAAGATGCGCCAAAGCCGTCGAATAGCGGCCGCCGAGGATCGCCGGCGGGCGGCGCAGGAGGTGTCCGTGCCGGAGGTGCTCGGGCTGGACCCGGACCTTGCTCGGCACCAGGGCTACGACCAGGTCGATCCCCCTGGACTCGAGAGCGTCCCTTACCGCGGTCACACGGTCTAGCCGGGCGAGGAGGCGGTCATCGTAATCGGAGGGCGTCTGGAACTCTTCGGCGGTGTAGAGCCACCCGTCCTCTCCGACTACAACGCCCGGGGCGCCGCTTCGGAAGAGAGCGTACCGCGCCGCGGACCAGAGAACCACGGCCCCCTCCCGTAACGGAAGGGCCTCTTCGAAACCGCTCTGAAAGCTCGAGGCCCACCGACCGTCGACTAGGGCGGCAAAGGAGGAGCCGGAGCCTTGCGCCTCCCGGGTGGCGCTTCGAACGTATTCTACGACCTCCGGAGAGACGACGGCCCGAACCGAGACCAGAACGCCTAAGGCGCCGACGAAGAGAAAGACGACGGCGAATACTCGGGTCAATCGGGTGAAGGCTTGGTCCTGCATCAGAATTGAAAATAGAGAAAGGGCGAGAAGCTCTCGGCGGTGAGCTTAACGATGCTCACCAGAAAGAGCCCGATAATCGCCGGGGCTCCCGCGAACGCCGTCCCCCGCCGTCCGAAGAATCCCAACCGGCGAAGGGCCGGCTCGATGTAGACGAGCCCCAAGCCGAATGCGACGGCGGCTAAGCCTATCGTAGGGATCTGCCAGGCGATGGTATCGCTCAGACTCAGGCCCATGCCGAGCCCCTGAGCCCCGCCGCCCGCCATGGCCAGGATAAACGCCCGGAAGGTTTCGATGTCCGGCGCCCGGAAGGGAACCCACCCGATGAATACCAAGAGCGTCGTCAGGGCGACGGCGAGGGGGCGAGGCAGTAATCCTTCGCGGGGGCCTCTTTGCTCCCGGATCGCACGTTCCCCGACCAGGAGCAGCCCGTGCCAGAACCCCCAAAAGACAAAGGTCCAGGCCGCGCCATGCCAGAGCCCCCCGAGGACCATGACTGTCAGAAGATTGACGTAGGTCCGGCGCCTACCCCGGCGGTTTCCGCCTAGGGGAAGGTAGAGGTAGTCCCGGAGCCAGGACGAGAGGCTAATGTGCCACCTTCGCCAGAAGTCGGCGATGCTCGATGCGAGGTACGGGCGGTGAAAATTCTCCCGGAAGCGAAACCCGATCATCGCTCCGAGGCCGATAGCCATGTCCGAGTAGGCCGAGAAGTCGTAGAAGATCTGGACCCCGTAGGCAATGGTTCCCAGCCAGGCGTCGCCGGCCGACGGGTCCGCGACGCCGAAACAGAGATCGACCACCGGAGCCACGGTATCGGCGATAAGCACCTTCTTCGCGAAGCCGACCATAAATCTCCGGGTCCCGGCTCCGAAGAGATCTAAGGAGTGGCGGCGCTGTCGCAATTGGTCCGCGACGTCCCGGTACCGGAGTATCGGGCCTGCGACGAGCTGCGGGAAGAGGGCGATATACGCCGCAAGATCCCAGAAACTGTCGGCTACGTCGGCATCGCCCCGGTAGACATCGATAACATAGCTCGTTGCCTGAAATACGTAGAAGGAGATTCCGACGGGAAGAACCACCTCCCAGGCGGTGAGTCCCGGAGCTCCGAGAACCCGGAGGAGGCGGCTCAGGCTATCGATACCGAAATTGAAGTATTTGAAGTAGCCGAGGAGTCCGAGGTTCAGCGCGACCGCCGTTATCATGGCCCGGCGGCTACCGGCCGCCGCGTTCCGGCCGAGGAGGTGGCTCCAGAGGGTCGACGCCAGGATCAAGGCCAGAAAGTCGAGGCGCCACCAGCCGTAGAAGAGGTAGCTCGCGAAGAGGATCCAGGGAGAGCGATACCGAAAGGGGAGTAGGTAGTAGACCCCGAGAAAGAGCGGAAGAAAGAGAAACAGAAAGATGGTACTGCTGAAAACCACGGCCGGCGCCGGCTAATCGGATGCGACCGAGGCTTCGGCGACCACGACCTCGACCGCTTCACCGGACCCCATTACGAGCACGCTTACCGAAGCGCCCCGAGAGAGGGGGAGACTATCGAAGGTAGCAAGGTCTTCGGGTCCGGTTACCACGAAGCCGGTGTCCACGGGGTTGATAACCTCTCTTCCGGCGCCCCCGGGGCGCACTCCGGAGACGACGGGGGTCCGGTTTTCCGGCGCCGAGGGGGGGAAGGCCCCGAGCGTCAGGCTCCCGGTTTCCTGAAGGTTGTAGAGAACCAGCTGAGCCCGGGCCGGGTCGGTGTGTATCTCGTCTTCTATTAGTTGAAACCCCTCGGTACCGTAAACCAGGGTGTAGTAGTTCCCGCTCCGGGGGGCGAAGGAGAACTCACGACCCTCGGCACGGAGGACGAACATGCCGGGAAACACCGGCCGGTACGGGGTAACATCACCGTACCCAACCCGGCCGTAGGAGGTCGCCCCGAGGTCCACCGGGACGAGGCTGGACCCGGGTACCGCGTGGACAACTCGCACAAAGGCGTCGTCGGAGTCGGTAGGGCCGTAGAGACCGTCCTGGGCGAGCACGCCGCTTCCGGCGAAAACGGCGAGGATGAGTGCAACGATCGGACCTCGGATAGTTTTCATAGCACCCTATCATAGTGAATTCTCCCCACCCCTTGCCACCTGTCGGCTCTTATACCACTATCTTTGCTGCATGCGTTGCTGCGTTATGAGTCTCCTGCTTATCGTCACGACAGCCGCCCTCGGGCTTGCCGACGGGCGCCTCATCGAGGTAACCGACACCGGAGTCTTGTCCCCTCAGGAGATCGATCGCGCCATCGCCCCGCTTTTCGAGGGCTACGATCCTCCCGAGGCGCGCTACCCCGTTCAGACATTTCTGATACGCTTTCAGAGCCGCTATCCCGACGGCTCGAGGGCTCCGATTACCGCTCAGCTGTTCGTGCCGATCCTCCCCGCAGAGGAGCAACGGCCGGTCTACCTCTTTGCGCCGGGAACGACAGGGCTCCTCGACGTCTGCCGGGTAAGCCGGGAGCACGTCGCCGGTATCAATTGGGGGCTCTACCGCTCCCACGTGCTCTCCTTTGCCGGGCAGGGGGTCATCGGGCTCCTCCCGGACTACACCGGATTCGGGGACCCGGATCATCTGCAGTATTACTATCACGCCGAAACCGAAGCGATGATGATCCTCGATGCGGTCCGGGCGATCCGCTTCTTCTTCGACCGGGAGCGGTTTCGAGTACGTCCGGCGCCGGAAGCTTATCTCGCAGGGTATTCTCAGGGGGGCCACGCCACCTTTGCCGCGGCGGATCTCCGCCGCTCCTACGCCCCGGATGTCGAGATCGCCGGGATTATCGGTTACGGCCCGGCTACCGATATGGAGGCGCTCTTTCGGGAGTTCACGGTGGTGGCGCCGATGGTTGTCCACACCTACCAACGGATCTACGGCCCGCACGCGATCGACCCGGCACAGATTCTCGCCCCCCGGTGGGCCGAGAACCTCGACTACGACGTCACGAGGCAGTGCGTCGGCGCGATGCAGAGCTACTATCCCTGGTCTGCAGGAGATATGTTCGCCGAGGGCTTCTACGACTCCCTGACGGCGGGTACCCTCTCGGAGACGCATCCGGTGGTCTTCGGGATCCTCGAGGAGAACAGCCCGGGACTCTCGGGACACGGCATTCCGGCGTTGATTCTCCAGGGAACCGAAGACGTCGTCGTGTATCCCGATTCCCAGGAACAGTTCGTGTCGGCTCTCCGGAATCGAGGGAGCGACGTTCGATATCTTGTTTACGAAGGACACCGCCACGACACCCGTCAGATTTCCTTTAACGAAGTCTTACGGTGGATCGGCGCGGACTACCGGTGAGGAGCATTATGGTATTCAGAGTACGTTTTCGATACGCAGCAGCGGTTCTCTTAATGGCAGTTACGGCGATCTCGGCGGCCGCGCAGCCGACTCCGGGAAGTATCCTCGGGGTAACCCCCACCGGGAGGGTGGATCCGGATCGTATTCGCGGGATGGCGGAGCCGCTCTTCGATCATTGGGAGGTCCCGGCGCTTCCGCGGTCGGTGGACACCTACCACATCTACTATTCCACCCGGGACGCCGACGGATCCCCGGCGCGGATACTCGCCCAACTCTTCGTGCCGGTATTCGACGAAACCGCGGACCGGCCGGTGCTGGTCTTCGGTTCCGGGACTACCGGCGTCGGTGACCAGTGCGCCCCCTCCCTCGAGCGACCGATCGCCCGCCGGTGGGGCCACTACCGAGCCAACATGCTCAGCTACGCATCGCAGGGCATTATCACCATCTTCCCGGATTATCTCGGGTTCAACGATCTCGAGCGTCCCCAGCGCTACTTCTCCAAGGACGCCGAGGCGCACACCATGCTCGATGCCGCCCGGGCGGTCGGCAACTTTCTCGCCTCCCGGAACAGTCTCGTCCAGCCGTCGGACCACCTGTTTACCTCGGGTTACTCCCAGGGTGGGCACGCGGCCTTTGCCGCGGCGGATCTGCGGCAGGACTACGCCCCGGAGCTTCCCCTTACCGGTGTCATCGGGTTCGCCGCGACGACCGACGTCGAGACTCTCTTTCGGGAGGGGCCCTACTACGCCCCGAACATCGTCTACAGCTACCTCGATATGTACGGTAGCCGGGAGATCGTTCCGGAGCGCTACTTCCAAGAGCGCTGGGCGGCGACGATCGACGACGACGTCCCCCGGCTCTGTGTCGACGAGTTTCAGCAGTACTACCCGTACGACGGTAAGGAGCTCTACACGCCGGAGTTCTACGAGGCGCTCTACGCCCGGGATCTTGAGGCGGACTTTCCCGAATTGGCCCGGCGCCTAGAGGAGAACGCGACGGGGCTCTCGGGACACGGCGTCCCGGCTCTCGTCGTCCAGGGTAACCAGGACATCATCATTACCACCCCATCCCAGACGGAGTTCGTCGAGGCCCTCCGGGCGGCCGGGAGCGAGGTCGAGTACCTGACGCTGGATGGGGTGCGGCACCGGGATACCCGGCCTGCGGGATTTCGGGACTCGGTGCGGTGGATTAAAGAGCGTTCGGGACTCGAAGGGGAGCTCGGTCAGTTGGAGTGATACCGGCCTCGGCCCTGCTCAGGTCAGCCCCCGCTCAGGTCAGCCCCCGCTCCTTCTTGATGGTGTCGTAGGCGTCTTGAATCTCCTGAAATCGCCGGGTTGCAAACCGGACGAACTCTTCGGGCATCCCCTTGGCGATGACCCGGTCCGGGTGGTTCTCGCCGACGAGCTTCCGGTAGGCTGACCGGATCTGTTCGTTGGTCGCCTCGGGGGTTAGTCCGAGAGCCCGGTACGCCGCGTCGGCGGTGCCTTGATACTTTCGTTTTATCGATTCCACCGTGGAATCGGGCAGCCGGAGCACCCGAGCCACCCGGCGGATAAGCTGCTCTTCCGCCTCCCGGAGCACACCGTCGGCGACGGCGATCTGGAAGAGCATGTCGATAAAGTTCAGGTGGATCTCCCGCCTTCCGGCGGATATCTGGAAGAGCTGTCCTGCGAGCTCTTCGACGGAGTAGGGGGAGTTCTTGGCTTCGTTAAATACGTCGATGGCAAACTGGCGTTCCCGCCCCTGGAGGCCCATCTGCCTGATAAACCGGAGCACCAGGTCGCCTTCGGCCTTGCTCACGACGCCGTCGGCTTTGGCTATCTTCCCGAGGATCGAAAAAACCGCGACGAAGTAGGTCGCCTGGATGCGCTCGAGGGTCGTGAAGCCGCCGAAGGCGCCCCGGCCGAAGCCCCCGAAGGTTCCGGCGTAGCCCCGCCGTTCCGCGGTGCCGGTCCGGCCGGCGATCTCTTCCTCCGGCTTGTCTACGAAGTAGTGGCCCAGCGCCGCGCCGCCGATGGCCCCGAGGGGGCCTCCGAGCATAAGACCGATGGTCCCCCCGACAATCTTGCCAAGCAAGCTCACGTTCTACGCTCCTGTTCTCTAACGGACGAACCCGGAGATATGAACGTCTCCTCGGTCCATCATCCGGGAGAGGCGCCGCTTTACCCACTCCCGAATGGGAACGCGGGTGACCGGAAAAAGAACCCCGAACCCGAAGAGGTCGGTAAGGATTCCCGGCGTAATCAACAGCGCTCCGGCCACGACGATAAGCAGGCCGTCGATCATTTCGTCTCCCGGGAAAATCCCGGCCTCCATTTTCCGCTGAATCTGCAGCCAGACGGAGCTTCCTTGCATTCGCGCGAGGTACGCACCGAGGGCGCCGGTTACCAGTACGATGCCTATGGTCGGCAAGGCGCCGAGCCACCGACCTATCTCGATAAGAAGATAGAGCTCGACAAGGGGAATCGCGGTAAACAGAAGAAGGAGACGGCCAAACATACGCCAAAGGTAGCACCGACGCCCCAAAAGGGCCAGTTTGCGGTAGAATCTGCGGCATGAATCCAACCCATTTTTCCCTTACCAGGACCCACACCGATCCCGAGGTTATTCGGAGTTGATGATGGAAAAACTGATCGGCGCCCACGTGAGCGCCGCGGGCGGTATCTACAAGAGTGTTGATAACGCCCTGGCGATCGGAGCCAACGCCTTCGCTCTTTTTCCTAAGAACCAGATGCAGTGGACCGCCAAACCCTACACGGATGAAGACATCGAGCGTTTTCGAAGCGCCCTTTCCGGCAGCGGCATCCCCCCGACGGCGGTTCTTCCCCACTCGGCGTATCTTATAAACCTCGGCGCCCCGGACCCGGCGGTTGCCCGGCGATCCCGGGACGCCCTCCTCGACGAGCTCGAGCGGGTCGAGCAACTCGGGCTGTTCTACCTCAACTTCCACCCCGGGAGCTCAAAGGGGGAGACTTCCGACGAGGTATGCATCTCCCAGATCGCCGGGGCGATGGACTCGATTCTCGCAGAAACAGAGGCGGCAAAGCTCGTCCTCGAGACAACCGCGGGGCAGGGGGCGAATCTCGGGTGGCACTTCGACCATCTCGCCCGGATTATCGACGAGGTCACCCGGACCGATCGGGTCGGGGTCTGCATCGACACCGCCCACGTCTTCGGCGCCGGGTACGACATCCGGGACGCCGAGGCCTGGAACGCGACGATGGAGCGCTTCGAGGCGGTCGTCGGCATCGAGCGGCTCGTCGGGATGCACCTGAACGACTCGAGAATGCCCCTCGGGAGCCGCAAGGATCGCCACGCGACCATCGGCAACGGAGAGATCGGGCTGCCCGCCTTCGAGGCTATTCTCGCGGACCCCCGGACCGACGGCATTCCCCTTATCCTCGAAACTCCGGAGCCCGAACGGTGGGCAGAGGAAATAAGAATGCTCCGGGGGATGGCGAGTGCCGGATCTCGGGCAGGGTGACCTGCTACCGGGACGTCGCCGCGATGGCGGGAAATCCCCAAGGTGCCCGGCAGGTTTCCCGGATTATCCACAGCCTATCGAGGAAGCTTGATCTCCCGTGGCACCGCGTGGTAAACGCCTCCGGGGCGGTGGCGATTCGGGAGCCCGAGGGCCGGGCGAAACAGCAGGCGCTCCTCGAGGCCGAGGGGGTCGAGTTTCTCTCACCCGGGCGGACCGATTGGCGACGCTTTCGGTGGACCGGTTCCGCCGGGCCCGGAGAGCCGCCGGCCTAGGTTCTTGAAACCCTCCTTGGCAGTCAATTAGCGGTTGCGGTAAGCTAAAGGCCACTGCTAGGAGTATCCGATGGCTACAACGACTTCGAACCGGCTGAGCTCGGGTATTGAGGGTCTCGACATTGTCCTCGGCGGAGGATATCCCGAAGGCCGTATCCTCCTTGTCCGAGGAGTGGCAGGCACCGGCAAGACGACGGCGGGGCTGCAATTCCTCCGGGCCGGCGCCCTGGCCGGGAAGCGCTGCCTCTGCATAACCCTCCTCCAAACCCTGCAGGAGCTCGAGGACGTGGCCGCCTCCCACGGATGGACTCTCGACGGTATAGATGTGATGGAGCTTCCTGCGGAGGTCCGACAAACCGCAACTGCGGAGCAAACGGTCTTCTCGGCGGCGGACATCGAGCTCCGAGAGGTGACCGACACCATCGAGGAGGCGATCCAACGCTATCAGCCGGAGTGCCTCGTTATCGATTCTCTGAGTGAGCTCGGTGCTTTGGTCAATACCGGCTATCAGCTGCGACGGCAGGTCTTGCGTCTCAAAGAAATCCTAGATGCCATCCAGTGCACCACCCTGCTCTCGGCGGGTCCCTCCGGAGAGCTCGACATGGAGACCCTCGAAACGCTTGTTCACGGCGTCCTGCGTCTGGAGATGATAGCCCCCAGCTTCGGGCGGTCGAGACGACGGGTCCTGGTATCGAAGATGCGGGGAATGCAGTTTACCGAAGGGTATCATGACGCTCGAATCGATACCGGGGTCGGGTTGGCCGTGTTTCCTCGCCTCCTGGTTGGGAGAGGAATCGCAGCCGGCCGACGCGAAGCCGTTCCGAGCGGAAACACGGCCATCGACGCGCTTCTCGGGGAAGGCCTTCTGGAAGGAACGACCTGCGCGATTACCGGAACCACCGGCGCCGGCAAGAGCTCTCTCGTCGGACAGTATATCTACGCGGCAGGGCATCGAGGAGTCTCTTCCGTGGTGTTCTGCTTCGACGAGCGTCCGGAGATCTTTGTAAGGCGAGCCGCGGGTCTCGGAATGCCCCTCGAACCGCTTATCGACGAAGGGTTGGTTCGCCTCCGGCAGATAGACGTCGGCGAGATCTCCCCGGGACAGCTGAATCATCTCATCCGCACCGCCGTCGAGGTCGAGGGTGTGCGGATCGTGGTCCTCGACAGCCTAAGCGGCTACCTTCAGTCGATGCCCGGGGAGCACGAGCTTATAACCCAGCTCCACGATCTCCTGAGCTACCTCTCCGGGGCCGGGGTTCTCTCTCTGATGGTCGTCGCGTCCCACGGCGTCTTCGGCCGTGTGGAGGCCCCGATAGATGTCAGCTACATCGCCGATACCGTGGTAATGCTCCGCCACTTCGAATCGAGGGGCCGGATCCGCCGCTGTATCGCCGTCCTCAAGAAGCGCTACGGGAACCATGAAACGACGATAAGGGAGGTACAGCTCGGCCCCTCCGGCCTCGTCGTCGGGGAACCCTTGACGGCCTTCACGGGTGTCCTCACCGGTCTTCCGAGGTACGAAGGGGACACGAATACCCTTCTTGACGACGACCTGCGACCCAGCGGTCTCGAGTAATGGTAAGCAGGTCCCAAGAGCTTGACGTTCTGCTTCTGACTCCAACCGGGCGGGACGCCGAAGTTATCCAAGATCTCCTAACCTCCCAGGGTCAGTTCTGTAGACGACTCGAGGGCTTCTCGGAGTTATTCGACTGCCTGGGACCCCAAGGGAGCGCCGGGGCAGTCGTAGTCGCCGACGAAGCGTTAGGCAAAGCGGACGCCGAGCGCCTGGCCGACTTGCTTGCAAACCAGCCGAATTGGTCGGATATTCCGGTCTTGGTTCTGACGACGGCGAACGGCGCTCCCTCCCGGCTCGCCCCATTGATGAGCTACCGAGGCGTGGATTTCATCCGGCGGCCCGTCGAACCGGCGACCCTCAGCATGGCGATACACGGGGCCGTCGGCAATCGCCGACGACAGTACGAGGTTCGGGATCTTCTCGCGGAGTCCGCCGGATTGAACGAGGAGCTCCAAGATCGGGCCTCTCAGCTCCGTCGCCTTTCAAGCCGGTTGACGGAAGCGGAGGAGGTAGAACGCCGACGTCTGGCCGAATACGTACACGACGACTTGCAGCAGATTCTCGTCGGAATAAACCTTCATTTCGACATACTCGCTCGTCGCCTCGCCGGGGAGCCCGCAGTTGGGGACGGGTTGGCCACCCTTAAAGAGCTTCTGCAAGAAGCCATTCTAGCGACTCGTAGCCTCTCTCAGGAGCTTAGCCCAACGGCCCTGCGGAAGGGAGGCCTCGTCGGGGCCCTCCGGTGGCTCTGCGAGCATGTCTCGGAGCTCCACGGGCTTTCGGTCGATATTACCGCCGCGTCGGTCCCCGAGGACTTCGACGAGTCCATCCAAGTATTCCTCTTCCGGGCGGCGCAGGAACTGCTTCTGAACATTGCCAAGCACGCCGAAACACCCGAGGCGTGGATTCGTTTGACCGCGGACGAGAAAGTTCTGACGATGGAGGTCGAGGACCGAGGGAAAGGCTTTGGAACCGACGGAGAGGTGGACTGCCGAAAGCTGGGGACCTTCGGGCTCTTTAGTATCGGCGAGAGGGTGGAGCTTCTCGGGGGCGAAATCCGGATCGATACCGCTCCGAACGAGGGCTTTCGCGTAAGAATCGACCTTCCGTATCAGCGGGCGTCCGACGGTAGCTTCCCGGAAGCCGGGGTCTCCGTTTCTATCCCGGAGACTGCGCCTGAGGTCCCCTCTGAAGCTCAGGAGGGCCGCCGGGTCCGGGTGATGCTGGTTGACGACCACGCGGTTTTGCGGAGCGGACTCCGGAAGGTTCTGGAGGATAGTCCGGAGATAGACGTCGTCGACGAGCTCGACGGAGGCCGGGACGCCCTCGAAGCGGCCGACCGGCTCCGTCCCGACGTCATCGTTATGGACGTCGCGATGCCCGACATGGACGGGATCGAGGCGACCAAGCGGATACGGGCCCAGCACCCGCAGATTAGAGTCATAGCGCTCTCGATGTTCGAAGACGAGGCGACCGCGAAACGGATGCTCGACGCCGGTGCCGAGCGCTATCTGACCAAGACGGGGGAGAGCGAGGCGCTCGTGTCGGCGGTCCTTGGGGGGCGAGGGTGATGGGATACCTCTTCGCCCTCATCTCGACGGCATTCTGGTCGGTAAACCTTGTTCTCGCCCGGGCGTTGAACCAGGCGATAGACCCCGTTTCCCTCGCCTTTCTTCGGTGGTTGGTGGCGGTTCTGGTCTTTACCCCCTTCGCATTGCCGACAGCCGTCCGAAACCGCCGGACCATCTTGCGGAACCTTCCCTATCTCTTGGTGACGGGTCTCTTCGGCGTCTCTCTCTTCAACACGCTGGTCTACTTCGCCGGGCGGTCAACTGAGGCGATCAACCTCTCTCTTATCACCATGACCTTTCCCATTTTCGTGTTGCTCTTGTCGCGGGTCTTTCTCCGGGAACCCGTGGGCATCCTCCGGGCCCTCGGAGTCGTCGTCGTGTTCGTCGGCCTCCTGCTCCTGGTATCCGACGGGAACATCGAGGTGCTTCTGTCGCTCTCCTTTACCCCGGGTGACCTGCTGGTGCTGGTCGCTTCCCTGGTCTTCGCGACCTACAGCATGCTCGTTCGGCGACGCCCTCCGGAGCTCGGGCCGATCGCCTTCCAATACGCCACCTTCGTATTCGGTTTGCTCTTTCTGTTGCCGGTCTTCGTCGGCGTCCGGCTGGTCGGCCCACCGCTGGTTCTTACACCGAGAATCGGGGCGGCGATCCTCTACGTCGGAATCTGCGCCTCGCTCTTGGCGTTCTTTACCTGGAACCGGGCGATCGCCCTTCTCGGGCCCGGAAAGGCCTCGGTCATGTACTACACTCTACCGGTCTTTAGCGGACTCTTGGCCTGGCTCGCCCTCGGAGAGGTGTTCGGTATCCTTCACCTCGTGAGTCTGGTTTTGATCGTGTCGGGGATACTGATGGCTACCCGGGGGCCGGTTCGGCGAAAACCAGCCGTGGACGCTCGACCGGGTTGAAACCGCTCTCGACTATCTCCCGCTCTCCGGGCTTAAGGATGGTTCTCCGGGACCCGGTCGCCGGGGCCCGGTATTCCAACTTGCCGAACAGAACGACCGCACCCCCGTAGATGGTATCCTCGACGACGAGCATGCTCTCCCGGGCCGCCGACAAGTTGTCCCGCTGAACGGAAACCGCGTGGTGGAGCTTCGGCTCGGCGTCCTTCAAGGCGGCCAGGGCCTCCTTGAGGCTCTCCCGGGCCCGGAGCATCTTCTCGTCACGGCGCCCCTCGTCGATGGCTTTCCGGACCTGGGTCAGCTTTTCTTCGAGCATACTCTGCTCTTCTTGGTTTTCCTCAAAAGCCTTGCGGGCTTGCCGGTAGCTCTCCAACCGCTCGGGCCGGATTCCGAGAAAGACGTGGGTCGGGGCCTCGTAGATGCTTCCGAGTTTTTTGCACCAGAGGCTTCCCCCGATTACCAGATCCGAGGCAATAATCTCCCCACGACGCCCGTTCAAGACGCAGTGGAGTCCGGCTGAAACACGGCTGTGCATAATCGCTTCTTCGACGAAGACGTGGCCGTCGCACCGGACGTCCGAGCTCTCGATGTACTTCGCGAAGAGGTTCCCGCCGCACTCGATCCGACCGGCATCGTTGCCGTTTATGCCGGTCTTCAAGAGGACGTTCCCCCGGGCTTTGATCGTGGCGCGCCCCACGCCCCGGCCCACCTGCACGTCCCCCCCGGCCTCGATAACAAAGCCGTCGGCGATTTCCTTTTCTACGACGACCGACCCGTCGAAATGGATGTTTCCGGTTTCGTAGTTTACGTTTTCGAGGGTAACCACCGGCTCGATAACGACGGCGCCATGGATAAGCCGAACGTTCCCGGAATCGGCGGCGTAGAGCTTCCGGCGGTCCGGGCTGAGCCGGGTTCCCTTGCCGGGACGAAGCTCCACCTGTTCCCGGCTTGGATGCGCCGGAACCACGGAGTTACGGACGGTCAGACCGTCTTCCGGGAGTACCGGGGGAAGGAGCTCCGCGAGGAGGTCTCCCTCTTCCTTGTTCTCGATAAAGTTCAACTCTTTCAGGTTGATGCGGCCGAACTCCATCTCCAGGTAGGGCTTTCCCCGGATGGTGTTAAAGTGATACGCCACCTCTGCGGACCGCGCGTGGACGACAGGCTTCCCCGACGCGACCAGGACGGCATCCCCGTACCTCTTGCGCCTCAGAAGGGACTCGATGCCCGAGACATCGACACCGTAGGTAACACCGCTACCCTCCAGAGCCTTTACCACGTCCTCCGGCGTCGGTGGGGCGGCGCCCTTTTTCGGCGCCTGGATTTCGACCCAGGCGTGCATCTCGTCTTCCGACACGGTAACGGCGATGGCCGACGCCAGGCGTGCTCCGGCGGGCCACTCGACGAGTCGCTCGGGTGTCCCTGCCGCCTCCTCGATAAGCTCCCGGATCCGGGAGCCGCTCACCCGGGGAACGCCCAGGAGGCGCATCCGGTTCTGTACGTCTTCGTGGTACACCGGCGTGCCTCCGGAATCCGGGGCGTGGACGGTGAGGTATGCCCACCCGTTGCGGTAGAAGAGCTCGAAGTGTCCGTCGGAAGAGCGCTGTGAATCCGGCATGCGGCTGTCTAAACATAGTAATAGCGCGCTCTTCGCACAAGTTCCGTTGTCACCGCACCCAAAAGGTCGCTACCTTAACGCAGGTGAATAAGCGAACCGACCGTCTCAGGAATGAGCCGACCTCCCGCCTGATCGCCCGATTGAGCGTTCCGGCCATTTCGAGCTTGATGATAAACGCCACCTACAACGTCGCCGACTCGATAATCGTCGGACGTTTCGTCGGGACCGACGGCCTCGCGGCGGTCGGGCTGAACTTTCCGGTAAACATCTTTCTCTTGGCAATCGGTATCCTAATCGGCACCGGCGGGGGGGCGTTGATCGGTCGGCGTCTCGGGGCCGAAGATCCGAAAGGCGCCAACCGGGCCTTCGGCAGCGCCCTGGCCATGGTTATTACCATCGGCGTTACCATCACGCTTGTCGGCCTCGCTCTAAACGGGGCCGTCCTCCGGGGGCTCGGCGCCTCGGGAAACCTCTTTCCGATGGCCCGGGAGTACTTTCTGGTTGCCATCTTCGGAAGCACCTTCGTCGCCGCGAACCACGCCCTCAACAACTTCGCCTACGCCGAAGGGGCCGGTGCCGTCGGGTTTACGGGCCTTGCCCTTTCGAGCACCCTCAATATCGTCCTCGACTACCTCTTCGTCGTCGGTTTCTCCATGGGGGTCGCCGGCGCCGCCCTCGCCACGGTTATATCCCAAGGCGCCGCTTCATTGTTCCTCTTGGTCTACTTCTTTCTCCCGGGGAGCGT
>JBKHCS010000164.1:0-5541 GCA_046541715.1 Spirochaetaceae bacterium | reverse complement strand
CACCGGACCATCCGGGACGTCGGAGTCGGGGGCTACTTCGTCTTCGACGCCTTATCCGACTTGAGCGAAACCTGTTACAGCGACCGGATGATCGGCAACTTCTTCCAGCTAACCTGCCCCTACCTTCTCGGGCTCGATACCCTCGCGTACTTTGCCCTCTACCGGCACCGCCATTCCTACCACGCGGCTATTCCCATCTACGAGACCACCCAGGTGCTCTTGGATGTCTACAACTACCAAGAGCGCTTCTACGTACAACCGGCGAAGGTCTACGGCCGGGAAAAGGCCTCTCATTTTTCGGTCTTTCGGTGGGACGATGTGGATTTTTCCCGGGTAGACAACAGCACCGAGATCGCCGCCGTGATGGAATCCTCCCCCTGGGGAGGATTGCGCTCCGCGAGCTATCGCATGGTGGGGCTCTGGGATAAGACCTTTATGCGGGCCGAGACGGTATTGGAGGCCATCGCCGCGGGGGATGCTCCGGCGTCCCGGGCCGATGCCTCCTTCCGGGAGCTCATCCGTCTGATCATTCCGCACGAAGAGCGGATGATGGCTCTGGCGACCCGGTACCTTACGATTGAGGACCTCATTACCGTATGGAAGCACATGATCGGCACCGGAATGATCGGCGGAAAATCCGTCGGTATGCTCCTTGCCCGGGCCATTATCCGGCGGGACCTTCCGGAGATCGCCCCGAAGCTGGAGCCTCATGACTCCTTCTTTATCGGTTCCGACGTGTTCTACACCTTCCTCGTGAACAACCACTGCTGGTGGGACCGGCAGCGGCAGAAGGACCCGGAGGCTTTTCTAACGGGCTTGGAGGAGGTCCGAAACAAGATCCTCGGCGGTACCTTTCCGGACTACATCGTCCGGCGATTCGAGGATATGCTCGAGTACTTCGGCCACGCGCCGATTATCGTCCGGTCGAGTAGCCTTCTCGAAGACAACTTTGGGAACGCCTTCTCGGGCAAGTACGACTCGGTCTTCTGCCCCAATCAGGGGTCCCCGAAGGAGCGGTTGGATAGCCTCCTCGACGCCATCCGGACGGTCTACGCGAGCACCATGAGCGAAGAGGCCCTAACCTACCGTCGACACCGGGGTGTCCTCGAACGGGACGAGCAGATGGCCCTTCTGGTTCAGCGCGTGTCGGGGTCGGTCCACGGCGACTACTTTTTTCCCCAGCTCGCGGGGGTTATCTACTCCTTTAACCCCTACGTGTGGAGCCGGGAGATCGAGCCGCGGGCGGGGGTCATGCGGCTGGTGTTCGGTCTGGGTACCCGGGCCGTGGACCGGTGGGACGACGACTACACCCGGGTCGTCGCGTTGAACGCTCCGGAGCGCCGCCCGGAGTCCAGCTTCGACGCGGTAAAACGCCATACCCAGCGGCGGGTGGATGTCTTGGATCTACGGCATAACGAGCCCCGGGGCATTCACTTCCAGGATCTCCTGGCCGACTGTCCGGACCTGCACCTCGAGCGCGTCGCGACCCGGGACCGCCGGACGGAACAGGATGCCCGGGAAAAGAGCGGGCGATCGTCTCCACAATGGATTCTCACCTTCGATCCCCTGCTCCGGAACACCGAGGTCGTCGAAGACCTGCGAAACATGGCCCAAGTCGTCCGGGACGGCTACGGCACCGAGGTGGATATCGAGTTTACCGCCAATATGATGGACGACGGGAGCTACAGCATCGATATCGTCCAGTGCCGGCCCTTCCACGGGAGCGCCGGTGCGGAAGAGCCGCTGGGACCGATTCCCAAGGTGTCGGAAGATCAGGTCGTATTGCGGACTTTCGGCGGGGTAATCGGCCCCGGGCGCCGGATAACGATTGACCGGATTATCTACGTCTCCCCTGAGGCGTATACCGTGCTACCCGAGGCGAAGCGCTACGCCCTGGCGCGGCTGATCGGCAAGGTCACCAAGCGCACCAGGACTCCGGGGGAGACTATTATGATGGTCGGGCCCGGCCGCTGGGGCAGCAGCACCCCGTCGCTGGGAATCCCCGTCTCCTTCAACGAAATCAGCAACGTCTCGGTGCTCGTCGAGGTCGACGCCCTCCACGAGGGCCTGGTTCCGGACCTTTCCCTGGGAACACACTTCTTCAACGACATGGTGGAGATGAATATGCTCTACCTGGCCCACTTTCTCGCGGGACCGAGAAACCGACTGAACCGCGCTTTTCTCGAGGAAGCGCCGTCGAACCTATCGCGACTGGTGGACGACGCCTCCGAATGGGAAGAGGTCGTCAGGGTCATCGACGCGGTCAACGGGGAGATCGTCCTCCAGGCCGACGCCCTCGAACAGGCGTGCCTGGTCTATACCAGCCCCTGATCGAGCATGGCGTCGGCAACCTTGACGAACCCCGCAATATTCGCCCCGGCGACGTAGTCTCCGGCCACCCCGTACTCCTCCGCGGCGTTCGCCGTCGCGGTAAAGATGCGGCGCATAATGTCCCGGAGGCGGGAGTCGACCTCTTCGGCGGGCCAGGCGAGGCGCATCGCGTTCTGGCTCATCTCGAGACCCGAGGTGGCGACTCCTCCGGCGTTCGCGGCCTTTCCGGGTCCGAAGAGAACTCCGGCACCCTGGAAGACGGCGACGGCTTCCGGCGTGCTCGGCATGTTCGCCCCTTCGGCGACGACCCGGCAGCCGTTGTCGACCAACGCCTTGGCGTCGCCGGCCTCTATCTCGTTCTGCGTGGCGCTCGGGAAGGCCGCGTCGCAGGGTACGGCCCAGGGTGTCTTGTCGTCGTGGTACTCGCAACCGAAGCGGGTTGCGTACTCCTTGATCCTACCCCGTCGTACGTTCTTGAGTTCCATCACGAAGTCGAGCTTCTCTTCGTCGACGCCGGCGGGATCATAGATAAAGCCGCTGGAGTCGGAAAAAGTGAGGGGCACCGCGCCGAGCTGGAGGAGTTTCTGCGCGGTAAACTGGGCGACGTTGCCGGACCCGGAAATGACGCACCGCTTACCCTCGAGGCTCTCGCCGGCGGCGCCGAGCATCTCCTGGGCAAAGTAGACGGAGCCGTACCCGGTGGCCTCCGGCCGAATCAACGAGCCGCCCCACCCGAGGGCCTTCCCGGTCAGAATACCGGAGAACTCGTTGGCCAGGCGCTTGTACTGCCCGAAGAGGTAGCCGATCTCCCGGCGGCCGACCCCGATATCCCCGGCGGGCACGTCGGTGTCTTTGCCGATATGCCGGGCGAGCTCGGTCATAAAGGATTGGCAGAAGCGCATTACCTCGGCGTCGGACTTGCCCTTGGGATCGAAGTCCGATCCGCCCTTTCCGCCGCCCATCGCGAGAGTCGTCAGGGAGTTCTTGAAGGTCTGCTCGAAGGCGAGAAACTTCAAGATGCTTAAGTTGACCGTCGGGTGCAGACGGAGGCCACCCTTGTAGGGACCGAGGGCGCTGTTGAACTGTATTCTGAATCCCCGGTTAACCTGAAACTGCCCGGCGTCGTCGACCCAGGGCACCCGGAACATGACAACCCGTTCCGGCTCCACCAGGCGCTCGAGGATGCACTCCTTCCGGTACTCCGGATGGGCTTCGATTACCGGAGCGAGGGTCTCGAGGACCTCCCGGACCGCTTGGTGAAACTCCCGCTGCCCCGGGTCCCGGCGCTCTACCAGATCGATGACCGACGCGATGTAATTCATAATGCCTTCCTTTGAAGACGGAGTATACACGAGGCTGTTTGGTCCGGAAAGATGCCGGGGCTACCGGAAAGTCGCCACCTCACAATTGGTGATCGAACCGCTCCGGTTGAACCGCGTGCTGTCAGCAGCTACCATTCGTCATGCGGCTTGCGGATGAGTACATCCCGGTTGTCGAGGAACGCAAAGTCAAGGAGTATCTCCTAAACCCGGACCACCCCGATGGAGCGCCCAAGGCACGCTTCTTTCGAGCACTGGGTTATGGCGCAGGAGATTGGCGATCCTTGGCAGAGAACCTCAAACAACACGCAAGGGAGAATGATGCTGCGTATCCCGTTGAGTCTCCTTTCGGAAAGAAATACATTGTAGTCGGCCCGCTACGATCCAGCGGGAACAACCTGACCGAGTCGCCGGTGGTGTCGGTTTGGATAGCCGAGCGCGGATCCTTGGAGGCTCGGCTCGTCACTGCTTATCCTGTCCGATAAGGATCGTCTTATGAAGGAACACGACAGAGTCGTACTAACGAATGATTTGCCTGACCATTCTCTTGAAGCCGGGGACGTAGGCTCGATCGTCCACGTCTACACCGAGGAATCGGCTTACGAGGTGGAGTTTGTCGCGCTGGACGGACAAACGATAGCAGTGGTTACGATTGGTGCAGACAAGCTTCGCGACGTCCGCCGGAATGAAGTCACCCACGCTCGCCCGATCGCCGTGGATTAGACGAGACAATCCGCTTGGTACGGTAGTTGGCCTGATAGGCGACGGCGCAAGGCCCCGCCTACCGCCGGGAAGCCGGCTGGGGCTATCGCCGCGGTGCCGCCTCGGGTACCTGCAGTTTCGGCAGCACCGCCTCGATCTTCCCCCGGTGGGATTCGAGCCAGGGAGGGAGAATCAGCGCCTCTCCGAGGTGCTCCGGATCCTCGTCGACGGTAAAGCCGGGTCCGTCGGTGGCGATCTCCATCAGCGCGCCGCCGGGCTCCGGCGAGTAGACCGACTTGAACCAGAAGCGGTCGATTACCGGCGTCGGGCGTCCCCCGGCTTCGGCGACCTGGCGCCGTACCGCTTCCTGCTCCGATTCGTCGGCCACCCGCCAGGCGACGTGATGCACCGCTCCGACGCCCCACCCGCCCCGGGACCCTTCCGGTTCGATCCGGAGGTCGATGCGTTGGCCGCTCTTCCCATCACCCAAGACAAAGCGCTTCCAGCCGTTCTCCTCGGGCCCCTCGGAGAAGCCGAGGGCCGAAGCCACAAATGCAGCCGTTGGTCCCTCTTTCCGCTCAAGAAGTCGAACCCCGCCGAGACCCTGAATCTGCTTTTCCCGCGGTACCGGGCTGCCCTCCCAGGGCGCGAAGTCGTAGCCGTCGTAGAGCGGCGCCTCGATCAGAGCCAAGGCCATACCGTGGGGGTCTTCGAAGGGAAGCACCGTCTCCCCGAAGCGCTCCTGGAGGTCCCCTAAGAAAGCCGGCGCCGGACCGGGAACATCCGCCCCGGGAACGGGCCCTCCGGAAGCGGATGTGCCGGCGGCTGAGGCCCCGGCTGCGGCCAGCCTGTCTTTCCACCAGCCGATCGACCCCGGGGGTACCGTCAGGTAGACCTCGTCCCAATGGCCGGTTCCCCGGCGCTTGGGACCCATCTGACGCCAGGGGAAGAACGTCAGATCCGTCCCCGGATTCGCCCCGCCGTCGGTATAGAAAAGGTGATAGGTATCCGGCACGTCCTGATTGACGCTCCGCTTGGAGAGCCGCATGCCCAAGACGCCTGCGTAGAAATCCAGATTCTCCTGGGGGTCCCCTGCTATCGCTGTAATGTGGTGTATTCCTTGAACCTTCTGCATCAAATCACTCCTTGTCGCCCCAAAGGTCCGTGATCTGATCGCGATGGTCAACTT
>JBKHCS010000163.1:0-5547 GCA_046541715.1 Spirochaetaceae bacterium | reverse complement strand
CCCATCGCTGAGGCGCGAGGGAGAAACTACCAAGTAATGCCCTAGTAGGTCAAGCCTATAGCCGCTCTTTGGTTGTTGCTCCGGTGGCTCTTACGCTTTTTCGTCCCCGGAGGGCTCTCCCGAGGCTTTCATCTTCGCGAGGGCACTTTCCTTCTCCGTAATCCGAGCCTCGAGCCCGGCGATCTGCTCCAGGAGATCCTTGACTCCGGCGCTCGATTTGGTAACGCTGGCCTTGCCCTCTTTGATAAACAGCTCGTAGGCCCGGGCCCCGAGCTTCCCGATGAGTTTTTCCACCTGGGATTCGAGTTGCATGATCTCGAAACGAACAACCCCTCGCTCCCCGAGATCCCGGGCGCGGTCCCCGGCTTTCTCGAAAAGGTCCTTGGAGCTCTGAAATCCCTTGTCGAGGGCGTTCCCTAGCCGATCCCATAATTCCATAGTCACTCCTTTCGTTGACGAAGGGTCAACACACTTCTAAACTACTACCCTACCTATCACTAGAAAAGGATGTGTTATGAACCTTGTATTCCTGGGTCCCCCAGGTGCCGGAAAGGGCACCATGGCCTCTCGCTTGGCGGAGGAGAAGGGAATCCCCCATATCTCCACCGGCGATATTTTCCGTGCGAATATCAACAATCAGACCGAGTTGGGTAAGAAGGTGAAGTCGATCCTCGACTCCGGAGAGTTGGTCCCCGATGAGCTTACCATCGAGCTGGTCAAAGATCGCCTCGCCCAGGACGATACCAAGGAGGGCTTCATCCTCGATGGGTTTCCCCGGACCATACCCCAGGCCGAAGCTCTCGACGAGTTTGCGACCATCGAGAAAGCTATTCTCTTTAGCCTGAACGACGAAGAGATCGTAAAGCGGCTGTCGGGACGCCGGGTCCATAAGCCTTCGGGGCGAACCTACCACGTCGAGTTCAACCCGCCGAAGGTTGCCGGGAAGGACGACGTAACCGGCGAAGAGCTTATACAAAGGGACGACGACAAGGAGGCTGCGATCAAGAACCGGCTTTCGGTCTATCGCGATCAGACGGCGCCCCTTATCGACTACTACGAAAAGAAAGGCAAACTCGTCGAGATCGACGCAAGACCGTCGCCCGACGAGGTCTTCTCGACCCTCTCCGAAACGGTCTCCTAGCTCCCGGAATCCGAGCTTTCCGAAGCCGGGGGTACGGCGCTCGGCGACACCCCGGCAGAATCCGTCCCGGTGGGACCCGTCCCACCGGGATCCGCCCCACCGGGGTCGGCTGCCGGCTCCACCCCGTACTCCGTAAACAACTCCCGAACCTCGTCGGCCCGGATGAGAGCCGGCTCCGCTAAGAGAAGCTCTGCCGCGTCGGCGTCGGCGAACCCCGCCTCCAGCGCGCTCTCTAGGGCGGCGATGCCCGCGTCTCCCTCTTCCGCGGCGGTTAGGAGTATCCGCGCCTTCGCAAAGAGCGCCTCCGGATCGTCAGGTGAGTCTTCCAGGAGCCGGTCGTAGAGGACCAGAGCGTCCGAATAAAATTCCGCTTCGGCGTAACGACCCGCCGCGTTCCGGAGGTACACCTCCGGCAGGTCCCGGATCTCCCGGAGATCGTCGAGGACCGAAAGCCCCGCCTCGCTTCGGCCGGTCCGGAAGAGGGCCTCCGCGTAAGCGTAGAGCACATCCGGGTCGTCCGGGGAAACATCGTAGGCCCGGGCAAGGTAACCCCGGGCCTCCGGCTCGGATCCGTCTTCGAGGAGCAGCACCCCCAGGTTATACAGGGCGTCCCGGCCGAAGGGAGACGCGTCGAGGACTTGTTCGTATCCGCTGATGGCGGCATCGATGTCTCCCCGGCGATACTCGACATAGGCGACGCCTTGTAGAATCCGCAGATTATCGGGATCGGAGAGGAGAAGCTCTTGCAGAAGCGTCAGGGACTCGGCGTACCGCTCCTGTTCCGCGAGGGCACGTGCGAGGTTGAACCCGGCGCGCTCGAGCTCGGGGTCCAGTTCCAGGGCTCTTAGATAGTAGCGCTCCGCTTCCTCGTATTCTTCGAGGTCGTAGAACGCGTTGCCGAGATTGTAGTACTCCTCCGCGAGGTCGTCGATCCGGACGTACCGGGTGCACCCCATGGTCAAGAGAAGCAAGAATCCGAGCGCCGCAGAGAGGACGCGGTTAACTCTTGGACCGTCTTCCAAGAACTGTTGCCTCGATTTCCCGAAGTTGGGACCGGTAAAGATTGGCGATGGTGGAACCATAGTCTGCGACCAACTGGATCATGTCCCGGAGATGGTCTTCAAGATCCCGCCCGTTGAGACGATCCCCGGCGTCTCCGAGACCCGGCAGAATGTACGCAGCGTCGTTGAGCGCCGGGTCCATCCAGAGGGTGTAGACGCTGGCGTTCTCCAGGGCCCGGACGATCCGCAGAGTACCTTTGAGCGCCGAGATAACGTTAAAAAAGCGTATCGACCTCGGCTTAACACCTTGCTTTGCGAGGTACTGCATGATGGTTACCAGACTTCCACCGGTGGCGTTCATCGGATCGGCGAAGATAAGGTCCTTACCGTCGAGGTTTTCGAGCTGAAAGTAGCTGCGTTTTAAGTCGAGGATGTACTCCATGTTCTGCTCTTTCTTCGAATCGTCCCGCTTTATGTTGAAGAGGGCGAACGGAGTGACATACCCCGTAGAGCTGTACTCCTGGATCTCCTTCGACATAATCATGGAAGGTAACAACGCCCCCCGGAGCATGACGCACATGACCGTGTTCTCGAGCTCCTTATCGATATCGGGGATCTTGTGAACGGCGTAATTCTGCACCGGCGTATCGACCGGCGTCTTGACGATAAGGTGGTTCTTCTGTGTCTTTTCAGGTCCCGCAAAGGCCAGGTTAAAGAGAAGCTCGTAGGCCCGCTGAATGTAATAGATAAACTCCTGGTGTCCCGTCCGGACATCCCGGAGCTTGGCGATAAGCCTGGATGCCTCGCCGTGGACCTCCCGAGGGGTCTCGAAGGAGTAAACCCGGATACCCGCTTCCCCCTTGGTGACGGCTTGCATGCGGTCGCCCATCTCGTTGTAAAGGTTGATCAGGTCCTGTTTTTCCTTTATCAGGCGGGCCTCGTTCTGGGAACTATCGAGGACCTTCATCGCTTCGAGGGCCTTGTTGTAGAGATCGTCCATCGCCTCGAGGTGAGCGCGGTCGGACTCCGAGAGGTAGCCGTCCAAGTCGGAGGCGTGCAAGATCACGTAGTTGCTGGTTTGGTCCATGGCTCACACTATAGTTGAAGCCGGAGACGCGCTCAACCGAGAGCAAAGAAAAAGGCCGCCGAAGCCCCGTAAGGAGCGTCGGCGGCCGTGCCGGGTATGGTCGGGACATGCCCGTCGGAACAGTGTGCCCTTCGGCTTTACAGAATCGGTGCTCCGAAGGCCAGCCCCAGCCCGAGGCTCCGGGCCTCGTCGAGGAGATCGGTCGCGAGAACGTCGATGACGAACTTATATCTTGAAAGGGCAGGATTCGCGGCAATGTCGATTCGGATGCCGGTATTGAAGACACCGCGTTGGGCGGCGTCGGCACCGAAGGCATCCCAGCTATAACTGAAGTTGGAAAAATCGCTAATCCAGTGGACGTAGCCCTGGAAGACATCCGGCAATAACAGAAGATCGAAACCCATGCCGAAATCGATCCACTCGTCGGGAATGATGTCTCCGAAGCTCTTCCCTACCACAAACGTCGTCTCCGCCGGCATATTGAAAAACTCACCGGGATACGTCGCCGCAAGATAGATCTGCTGGGCGTTCTCGTCCACCCCGTTGAATTGCAGCGACTGGATATTGAAGCCCACCGCCACGGCCGTCCGCTGCTGAATCGGCAGCTGAATCTTTCCCCCGAAGATTATGTCCTCGTTGTCGTCTCCCGGCTGAATGTCGTAGGCAAAGGAGATTTCGCCTAGCTTGAACAGACTGACGCTCGCCTTGGGAATGTGCGCGTTTTCGCCGTCGTCGATAATCGAGTGATAGCCGAGGTCGAAGCCGAGGTCCGCGGTCCGCTCCCAGCCGATGCGCCCCGAAGGAATGCTCCAAAGGCCCGTGGCACCGTTGAGGGACATCCCTTTGAGGGATTGACCGAAGAGGGGCCCCGCTATCGCCATAAAGACGAGGGCCACCACCACAAAGAGAGTGAAACGTCGCATTCAATACTCCTTTGATTTCTTTGGGATCTGTACGGCGTAGAGCGTACCGCCGGAAGGTTGAAATTTCAATGCTATCGATTTCTAACCGAAAAGAAAAAAACCCGGCCTCCGGGGCCGGGCTCTCTATTAACTGCATCTCCTAGGGGAGTCGAACCCCTGTTGCCGGGATGAAAACCCGGTGTCCTAACCACTAGACGAAGGAGACGTAACGGCGCAGAAATTAGATGATTTACGGCGCTTCGTCAAGCGGCGTATACTCACCGGCGTGAGTCATCCGAGCGCCCCGCCTCCGGTACCCCTGCGGCAGCTGATCGGGCCGGTATACGTTCCGATGTTCCTCCTAGCGACGGGCTTGTCGGCGTCTTTCCCCGGTTTTCCCGGGTACGTCTCCGGGCTCGGGGCGGGGCTAACCATGGTGGGGGTGATGGTGAGCCTTCTCGGCCTCGGCAACATTCTCGCGGACCTTCCCGCCGGGTTTCTGATCCACCGATTCGGCGACCGGCGGCTCATTATTATCTCTTCGGCTTTAGCGGGTATCGCTGCCTTCGGGATCGCGGCCTCGGCGAACCTGGGTGTAATCGGAATACTCAGAACCATCATCGGGCTGTCTCATTCGACGATGCTGATGAGCATGATGACCTTCGTTCGCCACAATGTACCCACCGCTGCCCGGGGCCGGTCACTCGCCTTTGTCGGCGGAGCCCTTCGCCTCGGATTCTTGCTCGGGCCGGTGGTCGGTGGTGTCCTGGCGGAAACCCTTGGAATGCCCGCGGTGTTCCTCCTGCAGGGAGCCCTGATGGTCGTTTCTACCCTTTTCTTGGTGTCGACGGGACAAGACTCGACGACAGCGACCGGCCGAGCCCCGGTTTCCCCGCCGGCGATTCCCGCTGGGGGAGATCAACGTGGCGGGCCCTTGCGGGAGCTGTTGCGAAACCGGGGCCGGGATCTTTCGGTAGTAGCGTTGGTTGTGTTTACCCTGATGTTTCTCCGGCAGGCTCGACAGATAATCTTTCCTCTCTGGGGGGAGCATCTCGGTTTGGGCGTCTCGGCGATAGGCGCGGTCATGAGTGCTTCTGCTGCCGTCGAGCTCTTTCTCTTTATTCCTGCGGGATGGTTGATGGACCACGTAGGACGCCGCCCGACCTTGGCAATCTGCGTGGGGACGATGGCAGCGGGAGTTGCCGCCTTGCCTCTAACCGCCGGGCTTTCGGGCTACCTGGCTGCGGCGTTGGTCATCGGGATCGGCAACGGATTCGGTAGCGGCATCGTAATGACCTTTGGAACCGACTTCGCCCCCGAAAGCGCCGTGGGGCCCTTCCTGGGTATATGGCGCCTCTTCGGGGATACCGGGAGCATGGTCGGCCCCTTCGCGGTAGGGGCCCTGGCGGCGGCCCT
>JBKHCS010000162.1:0-5571 GCA_046541715.1 Spirochaetaceae bacterium | reverse complement strand
ACCGACGACGACGCTACCGACGCGCCGCGGGTGTACAATGACTGAGAGCGTCGCCGACAAAGAGCGCCGCCTCGCGGCCCTCGCCGAGAAGCTCCTTCCGGAGATCGTCGAGGGGCTCCGGCGAGGCGACGCGGCCCTGGAGATTGCCCGGCGGCTCGAAAAACGGGGCCCCGACCAAGGGGACGCCGACGCCGATCTCAAGACGCTTTACCGCTGGGTGATGTTTGTCGAAGAGCGTCTGGAGAAAAAAAGGCGACGGGTCGGAATCCTGGCGGCTGTTCTGCTATGGGTGGGGTTTTTCGGGCTCCTCGCCGGCGTTTTGGGCCTCGTGACCACTATGCCGATCCCGGTTCCCTGGGGTCTTGGCGGTCTGGGATTGGTTATTGCGGGGTCCGGGGTCGCCCTCGGATTCCTCGGCAAGAGACGGATCGGTGTTACCGCCGAAGAGATTATCGGCTAGCAAAGAACCGCGAGACGAAGTGACCCGGAGCAACCTCGGTGAGGCCCGGACGCTCCTCGGTAAGGTCGAGGTCGTCCACCGGCGGTTTGGTCGGGTCCGTCGACTCTTCGAAAGGGCTGATGCCGAAGCCTTCCTTGGCGCCCCCGGCGGCGAGCTTCGGAAGCGCGTCGTAGAGGTGCCGGGTGTAAGGGTGCCGGCGTTCGGCGACCAGGCGGTCCGAAGGCGCTTCTTCCATCAACAAGCCCCGGTACATCACGCCGATCCGGTCGGATATGTAGGAGACGACCGCGAGGTCGTGGGCGATAAAGAGCATCGAAAAGCCGTGCTCCTTTTTCAGGCGAATCAGCAGATTTAGAATTTGGCCTTGGATCGAAACGTCTAAGGCGGACACGACCTCGTCACAAACCAGCACCTCGGGGCGCTGGATCAGGGCCCGGGCTATGGATATGCGCTGCCGCTGGCCCCCGGAAAAGTCCGCCGGACGGCGCTCGAGATCCGTCTCGGAGAGGCCCACCTCTTCGAGAATCGCCGCCGCCTCTTTCGTGGCCGCCGCCTTTCCGGGCCAGTTCGGCGCGTAGCGGTATCCCGTCAGAAGGACGTCCTTGATGTTCATCCGGGGATTGAGGCTCTTTGCCGGATCCTGGAAGATGTACTTTATCTTGCTTCGAACGCTCTTTAGCTCGGCTCCTTGAGCGGTGCCGACGTCGTATTCGGTCCCCTCGGCGCTCCGGAAGGTGATGGTTCCTCCGTCGGGGTCGAACATGCGAACGATGGTCCTCGCGGCGGTCGTCTTGCCGCAACCGCTCTCTCCGACCATGCCGTAGACCTCCCCGGGTTCTATCGAAAAGCTCATCCCGTTTACGGCGTAAACGTACTGTCCTACCGGGGCGAAAAAGCCGGCGTGGAGGTTGTAGCGCTTCTCGAGGCGGGAGACCTTAAGCATCGGCGCCCCCGGGTTGTTGATCCCCGGGGCGGGGGCCTGCGGCGCCGGTTCCGCTTCCGGCACCCGCGGTCGGCTCCTTGACTCCGGGAACCACGCAGCGGTACGCCGTTTCCTCCGAGACTATCGGGGGGACCTCCGTTCTGCATGCCGGGCGGACGAGGGGGCACCGGGGGGCGAAGGGACACCCGGGTTCCGGGCGGAAGGGATTAGGAACCAACCCGGGGATGGTCGGAAGAACGTCCCGGGTGTAGTGCTGTCCCAGGTCTAAGAGTGAGTCGAGAAGCGCCCGGGTGTAGGGGTGCCGGGGAGAGGCGATGACCTCCTCCGCAGGGCCCGATTCCATAATCAACCCGGCGTACATCACCACGATCCGGTCGGCGATGTTGGAAATAAGCGCCAGGTTGTGGGTGATAAACAGAATCGATAGCCCCCGGTCCTTCTTAAGGCGGAGAAGAAGATCGATGATGCCCGCTTGAATAGTTACGTCCAGGGCGGTAGTGGGCTCGTCGGCGATCAGTATCTTCGGGTCCGAGGCCAGCGCCAGGGCGATCATCACGCGCTGGAGGAGGCCCCCGGAGAACTGATGCGGGAAGTTATCCAGCCGCCGCTCCGGCTCGGGAACGTTCGCCTCCCGCAGAAGCTGAATCGATTTGTCCCGTACTGCCTCCTCGTCGAGGTCCGGTTGGTGGGCCCGGATGGTTTCAGCGAGGGTTTTGCCGATCGAGTAGATCGGATCGAAGGAACGCCCCGGCTCCTGGAAAATCATCGCGACATCGCCACCCCGGAACGACTGTAGCCGGGCGCCTTCGAAGGCGGCTACCTCTTCCCCTCGGTACCGGACGCTGCCGTTGGAAATTCTACCGTTCTGGGGTAACAGCCGCATGATCGAGTGCGCCGTCACGCTCTTGCCGGAGCCGCTTTCCCCGACAATGCCGAGGACCTCGCCGGGATGGACGTCGAAGCCGATGCCCCGGACCGCGAAGAGGGGCCCCGCGGGGGTGGAGAACTCGACGGCGAGGTTGTCGACCGACAGGAGGGGCCCGTCTCCGGCCGGCTGGTTGTAGCTACTCATCGGGCTTTCTCCCGGAAGTAGGGGTCGAGGACATCCCGGAGGAGGTCCCCGAGAAAGTTGAAGGCCAGGGTGGTCGCCAAGAGGAAGCCTCCGGGCCAGAGGAACCAGGGAAAGTTCCGAAGATTGCTCAAGGAGGCGATATCACGGTTTAGGAGGGAGCCCCAGCTGACCGCCGGGTCGACGATGCCGAGCCCGAGGTAGGAGAGAACCGTCTCCCCGAGGATAAACCCGGGGATACCGAGGGTAATACTGACGATCAATATCGAGGACATCTGGGGGATGATCTGCTTGAACAGAAGCGGTAAGGTCGGCACGCCGTCGAGATGCGCCGCGGAGATAAAATCCTCCCGCTTTATGCTGTGGACGAGGCCCCGGATCAACCGGGCGCTACCGGGCCATCCGACGAAGGAGAGAATAACGGTTATCAGAATAAAGGATTGGCCTGAGTCCATGTCCCGGGAGAGGATGGACCGGAGAAAGAGAATCATGTAGAGGCCGGGTATCAGGATAAAGAACTCAGCTACCCGCATAATAATCCAATCCGTCGCCCCGCCGTAGTAGCCGGCAACACCCCCGAAGACGATCGCCAGGGTCAAGGATATGGCTATCCCGATAAAGCCGATCGTCAGGGAGATCCGTCCCCCGTGGATAACCCGGCTGAACATATCCCGCCCGAGGTGGTCGGCCCCCATCAGAAAGACGGGGTAGGTAAGGCCCCCTTCCTCCCAGCCGCCGGTGGTGGCATCGTAGCGTTCTCCGGTTCCGAAGAGGTGGGTCTTAAGGGGGATGAGGCCCCAGAGCTTGTACTTCGGCCCCTCGGCGAAGATGCGAATCGGAACGTAGTCCCCTCGAACCCGGGCGTACCGCCAGTTAAGTTGGTCCACCAGGACGTGCCGCTGGATCTGAGGCCGAAAGCCAAGCTCCTGGGAGTAGAAGATTACGTTCGGTGGGTGGTAGCTATGGTTCCGGAAGACGGTCTGGGGACGGTAGGGCGAGAGAAACTCCGCGAAAAGCATGCTTCCATAGAGAAGAACCAGAACGACAACCGAGGCAAAGGCCACGGGGCGGTGCCGGAGGTGCCAGAGGAAGCGCTTCATGACTTGGAGAACCGAATCCGCGGGTCGACGAGAGCCAACACGATATCGGCTACGATCATCCCGAAGAGAATCAAAAAGCTGATGAACATGATGTTCGCCAGCACCAGGTTGATGTCCTCCTGCCGGACCGCCTCGTACATCAACCTCCCGATGCCGGGGTAGGAGAAGATAATCTCCAAGATCAGGGAGCCGGAGAAAAGGCTCGCGAAGAGGTTGGCACTCGAGGTGATGTAGGGGTTTAGGGTATTCCGGAAAGCGTGGGCGAGGTAGATGCGCCTCTCGCCGATGCCCCGGGAGCGCAGGGAGGTGATGTAGGGTTGCCCGAGTTGGTCGAGCATCGTCGCCCGTATCATCCTCATGGTTCCGCCGATTCCCCCTAAGAAGGCGCCGAGAAGCGGTAGAAAGATGTGGTAGAGGTAGCTAAAGGCGAACCGCGCCGGCGCCTCGGAAGCCGGGAAGGAGGGGTAGGCGGTAATCGGAAAGAGTCCCGACACCGACGCGAAGAGCTGCAAGAGGATAAGCAGCAAAATGCCCGGGAAGGCGTGCAGAAAAAGAGCGATCGCCGTCGCCCAGATATCGACCTTGGTTCCTACCTTACTGGAGAAATAGATTCCCAGGGCGAAGGAGATGATGGTCAAGAAGAAGAGGGAGATCAGGTTGAGAATGAGGGAATTGACCATCCGGTCCCGGACCAAGAAAAGGATCGGCGCCCGGGCGAGCAGACTCCGGCCGAGGTCCCCCTCTACGAAGACCTGCCGGAGCCATCGAAAGTACTGCTGGTAGAAGGGTAAGTTGAGCCCGAGACGCTCCTTCGCCGTCTCGATAGCCTCTTCGGTGTAGACGTTATCCGCCTGCCGGAGCTCGCTCTGCATAAACATCTGACTCCGGACGTAGTTCTCTACGATGTCTCCCGGAGAGAGGCTCATCAGGCCGAAGACCGCGAGGCCCAGAAAGAAGAGAATAACCACCATGGAAATAACCCGTCCGAGGATAAAGGCAAGAAGAGGGCTCTTTGCCTGGAATCGGTAGATCCCGAGTCCCAGGGGACGGATAAGATTCTTGATGGCCTGCATTACCGGCTTCCGGCGCTCTCCTTCAGGTAGAGATAGGTCGAGTCGAGTCCACCAAGGGTATCGTAGTAGACATTGGCCCATTTGTCCCGAACCGCCGTAAAGGCGAGGGGTTGGACGGTCCAGAACATCGGAACCTGCTCGAGAATAATCCTCTGGAACTCGTCGTAGATCTCCTGCCGCCGGTCGGTGTCGATGGTAAACTTGCCCTCATTGTAGAGGTAGTCGATCCGGGCCTCCCATTCGGTCGCCGGGGTCTCCTGGAGGGGGTGCCAGAGATGGTTGTTCCCGTAGGAGGGCCAGACGTTGGACCCTTGGGTCGGCCAGTACCAGACCCAGGCACCGAGAAGGACGATTTCCCAGTCGTAGTTCACCGATAACCGCTCCACCAACTGCTGCCAATCGATGGGCCGGACGTTCGCGGTAATGCCCACGGAGTCGAGCTCGTCGGCGAAGATATTGGCCATGTCGATGCCGGTATTGTTCTCCGCCCCGATGTTTATGTCGAACTCGATCCGGTTGCCCTCGGCGTCCCGCATGACGCCCTCGGAATCCCGGGTAACCCCGATGCTCTCGAGAAGCTCAACCGCACGATCGGGGTTGTAGGTGTACTCTAGGGTAATCTCCTCGTTGAAGTAGGGGTTGGGAGTGGCAAAGAGGTGCTCCATCGGCCGGGCGAGCCCCCGGTAGACCTGATTCGCGATCCGCTCCCGGTTCAAGAGGCTCGAAAGTGCCCGGCGGAACTCGGTTTGGACGAACCATGAATAGACTAAGGGGTCCATGTTCTCCGGGTTCTGGTTGGCTACAAAGAAGCTCGCTCCGAGGCTTTCCCCGCCGTTGTAGACCGTGTAGTCGGGGTTCTCTTGCTCCAGTAGCGGAGTCAGATCCTCCGGCCGGGGGCTGTAGGCGTCCTTGCTGCCGTCCCGGAA